>NZ_FXAS01000049.1:0-19968 GCF_900177785.1 Cedecea sp. NFIX57
CCCCCCCCGGATCATGGACGACTGGGGGCAGTAATCATGCCGGGTCTGGCTGGCTAACACCCCCAGTATAAGGGGGACGAATAAAGTAACGGGGGGGCATACAGTGGATACGTATAGCATCGATTAGTGAAGAGAAAAAGGCCTTTTTTATGTAATATCAGAAGGGCGATTATACTGATGATGACTTAAATGATGCCGCATTTCATTTTTCCCCGGATCTCCTACCGTACAGTTTCATCCAGGTTTTACGCTGGCGGACTGTTGTCGTGTTCAGTCAGGATTATTGGGGGGCGTATGGCAGTTGTTAAACCATTTCCTTCTGAAAAAAACTATGCACGATGTTATCGTTATTAAACAGGCAATCATTGCAATGATATAACCAACTTTGAGGAGCAGTGTTGTGGCACTTCTGAAATTTTCGGCAAGGGTCGGGATAATATGCAGCACATAAATAAAAATCACTGCCCAAAAAATGGATCTAATGCTGTCACATTTTTTATACATTAAGGTTAGTTTGTTCTTTGTCATAAATCTTATCCGCCAGGTATTTTCAATTTTGCCGCTCTTTCAACACAGATGAGGCCGAATCTGAATTGTCTGAGAGATTGACGTTTACTACATGATCCCAGCTGTCTGTTACGTTATCCCAGTCACAGATTATAACCTCAGAATCATCGTTACATTGTGGTTCTACGTTACTGTTATACCGACCAGTGCACCCGCTGAGAAGTAGCGCATGTACGAGTAAGATAAATATTTTTCTCATATACGATTGAAATCAAAAGCATCTCATTTCAGAAGCTGCTGTTTCTTTGTAGATTGAAAACGGGGAAAAATTTTATGAACGAAGTCAGCATTTTTTCCCGCTATACCAGAGTTGAGATGTGCAATAAAAATGTCATGCATGTATCTCAATAAGTGATCAGCATGCTACTTTTCCTGATGAGAGTACGAATATACCGGGATTCATAATATTGAATCTGAGCATCAATAAAACTTGGTGCTTATCATGCGTTGTTTCGCAGACGGTGACGAATTAGTCAGGCTCACTTTACGCAGAGTATGATAATCCATCAAGTCACAGGCCAGATAACCAGGAACATTCTCGGACCGTATTGGACTGGCTCCGCGAGCATTTGCCTTAACCAGAAACTACATGGCTGGAGCCACAAGGAATTGCCCCGGTTCGACTGGAGACCCTGCTGGGGATGAAAATCCGCCAGCCTGTTTATCCCGGCCCCCCCCTTATCTCATTTTTTGGCGTTACATACCAGGCGACATAAAAGGAGCCGCCATATCTCTCTTCAAATCAGAAAGATGGGAAGCAAGTCAAACATAGGTACACACGATCTTGCCGGAAGTCGCATGGTCTGCGACATGAACATCAATGTAGATTTTGCGAGTAGTTAAGAATTATCTTAATTTTTATCTGATTTAAGAAATATTCATCCTTTTCATGTTTATATTGAAAATATCGTATTTTTGAACCTGATAATCAGGCTTGACAAAAGCACGATATATCGCGTTTTTGAGCTGGAAACGTTTGCGTCATGGGGGATGGGAGGACATCAATTTCGTGAAAAACCCTCCCGGAAAGATTACCGGCATTACTTTTTGTTGTGAGCTGCCCTGATCCCGGCATTTATCATGCCGTGATGGAGGGATAAACGTGGGGTCCGGTGACAAAATTCGTAACCAGTGCGTGACGTAAATGTCGATCCCCTGAATTATAAAACAGGCTGGGTACCTGCAAGAGTATATCTCAAACGGAAAAGAGTGGGCGCTGTACAACAAGAGCGGGCGGCTGACAATAGAAGTAAATGAATAGTATAGCGATTTCACTTTGTGTTTGATGCGTTGGCCGATGTCCCTGGCTATTCCTTGCCTGATGGAGGAATATCCCAAAAATACAGACTGCCGGGCGGGTGAAGCACTTTTTTTCGACGGAGTTCTTCGCTTTGAGCTTATGTCTGTGCGTGAATCATTGCGGGCGACGGATTTGCCGTCCTGGACGAGATTACCGTGGGTTGACATTGCTGCTGTAAATGCGGGCGTAGAGAAAAGACCAGAAATACTCAGATTACTGATTGTAATGTTTTTTTAATTATGTCGCTGAGGAGCGCACTCAAACGCGATGTATGATACCACGTGTAAGTGCAGATAACTGAACAATCAGGATGTATCTGATAGTGGATTTTCAGCGATGTAATAGATTTTTGTTCTTAAGGGCATAAAAACAATAAGGTAATTACCCGAATGATTAGATAATGCTTTATCATATAGAATAGTCCTAATTTATAACAGTGGGTAGTATGAGATATCTAGTTGATGCAAAAGTAATTGTTAACAGCAATGGATTAACCACTCCGGGTCTGAATGAAACAGAAATGCCGCTTTCGCCTGTCCCGTTACGCCTACTGAACTACCTTATCAGCCATAATGAGCAACTCGTTACAAGGGAAGAGTTGTACCAGCACATATGGGAATCACACGGGTTAATCCCCTCTGGACCGGGTCTGGCAAAGCAAATCAGCTATCTCAGAAAATGTCTTTCCGATTATGGATTATCCAGCGAAATTATATTGACGAAGCCCAAGCAGGGTATTGTCTTTTCTGCATCTGTGGAGGTCCTGGAGGACAGTGAGTACACACCTGAACCTGTCGCTCAAAAGCGAACGTTCGTATCGAAAACGCGAGTTCTTGTTGCTTCTGGTGTAGTTTTACTCATCTTTTCACTTTTTTTTATAGGCCGTGAATACATTGATCGTAAGGACAATCAGCCTCTTGCTGCCGGGAGTGTCGAGGGATGCAATATTTACACATGGGATGATAATAGATCGGCACAAATTATTTCATACTATTTAATGAAAGCCAGAGAGTTTATTAAAAAAAATGGAATAAAATGTAATCAGGGAGATGAGATAGTTGTGCAAATACAACAGCCAGAATTTGAATCGCAAATGAATGTTTATGAATCCAAACAATTTTTTGCACATTGTAGCGTTATGAAACAGGATTATGTTTGCAATAACACCTATTACTCGGCAGGTAAAAAATGAAAATTAAGGTTATCTATTATATCATATCTGCTTTTATCGTTTTATTTATATCTGTTTTTTTTATTCACCAGGATCAGAACTCGAGATTGCATTGTCGCGGGCAGGTCCATTTCGTTTTTGGAGATAATGAGACTCTTCCTGAGTTTAAGGGGGTTTATACATTTTTTTTCGATAAAAATAATGAATTTTTATCTGTAAATGGACTTTTTATTGATACTGATAAAACTTTTGCAGTACAAAAAGTGTTCAGGGTGAATACCGAGATGACAGAAGGATTTTCTGATGATTTTTATGAATTAAAAACAAAATCAATTACGTCTCTTACAGGAGATAATTTGCCTGAAAATTTAGCTTTACGTTATATTTTAGGGCCCGTTTCTGTGATCTCAATAAGAAAGAATACCCGCAATTCTTATGTGATAAAAAATCTATATTCTCCTGTGTTCATTTGTCACAGTATTAACGCTGAGGAGCATTAATTGTATCCTGTGTCCACAGGATGGATGATTTTTCTGTGGTGTCGACTTTACGGCATGAACTGTCAGCTTTTATTGCGAATGTTTTTCATTTTATAAAGTGTTCCCTACCGTGGTCCCACCGGGCTATCGGCTTGATTTTCTTTCACAGGGATGCCATGTGATAAACAGTATTTCAGGACTAATGGGGTATACGGTGGGCACTTCTCAGCAATACGAGGCATCTGGGCAATCGCTATTGAGCTTAGGGCCCCACCCCCTGACACTGTTGTGCCTCAGACAGTCGAAGCCTGTTTGGGACACGAATGCGTTCGTGTACTGTGCTGGTGATCTGGTTAACCAGGTTGATCCGTAAGGGCATTTCAGCCTGGGTCAGGGAATGGGCTAGCAGAGAGTGCACTCACTATCGCGGCGGAGGAGGCCGTTCTGCCAGTGGTTCTGGCCCTGGTGGTCAATATGGCAGGGTTGTGGCTGTCAGGGTGAGTGTTGAGCTAGTCAGGCAGGCAATTCCTTTTTGATGATCGCCGCGTTCGAAAAAACGATAGCCGATCATACGATTACCACACGTGAACGATGCTTCACGTTGTCGCGTAACCGAAATGCGGTCGGGGGGCCCATACGAGCACGCAGTGGATGATTGCCGATATGTACCGCCTGACAAAAAGTGTCGACTACCCTATCAGAGACATTGTTAGTTTCCAGTACAAAGCCGTCTCAGGCATTGAATATTTCTGTGATGCCATGTCCCGCTGGATAAAAATAGACAGGATTGTGAATGATGAACTCCTTCGTCAGCGTGATTCAGGCTTCATAAATGGGAGTGAGACGTTGTTTGTCTGTTTTTTTAGTACAGCTGCTGTAAAAATGATACGCCGTGTTCTGAAGGTCATGGCTGGCGGAGGCAATATGGGGTTTCGTATCGAGTTAGCTGCGCGAGTGCCCTTTGGCACTCCTTCGCTCGCTGTGGAAGCTTTAGACCTTGTGCCGGATCCGTCATAAGAAAGGGCAGGAAATGTGTATTTTCGTTTGTGGGCCCCGGAGGGTACCGGCCAGCCCATACCGGGCAACGGTGTTTCCCGCCTTGTCATGTATATCTTATTGTAAAAATGGATATTTTGGGCGCTCACACCCTCTTTGCCTTAAGCTTTCTCTTTTAATATGTGACTCCGGTATCGCTTGCCCCTTGTAGAGATTTTTGAAAGTGCGCATATCGCAGGCTTTCACCGGGATTGTGCCCAGGTTGGCAGGAAGAAAACCACCAACGTGTTGATGTGACGCTAAGACCCATAATGGGGTGACCAAATCTGTCATGCATACCAGCATTAATTATCTGATACCGACCGGGCGTCTGCACAGAACATAAAACACCCCGCTTTTTACGTCATTCAGTCTCGAAGATGAGACTCGCTTTACCAGACAAAACCAGACTGAGAACATGAAGCGCGCCAGTGTGGTCTTGCTGGTAAGTGAGTGCATTGGTAGTGTCTGACACAGACGAGGTCACGTACAAAAATGGACTCTATGAAATTAACGTCATTTTATTTGACTTAATGCGCTGTGTGAGCAGTGCAGCATCACAATCAATGGACTTTTCTATTATTTTTGCGCATTTTTCCCCATCTCTATGGTACAACGCATTGAGCAGGTTTTTGTAGTGATGGTGTATCTGTGTCTCGCCATTATCTGAGCAAATATAGTTAAAGCTGGGGCCCGTGCGCACCCAAAGTTGTTCAATCATGGTGAGGAGTGTTGGCATTCTCGCGTAATCATACAACTGGAAACGGAACGCAAAGTTGGCCTGCAGGGATTGTTCGGTATTACCCGCTGTACAGGCATCCCGTAATGCGATGTAAGACTGATGAAGCGTGGCCAGTTCGCTGGGTGTGATGGAGTAGGCTGCTTCTCTCACCGCCATCATTTCAAGATTTTTACGTACAGCAGTGATTTCCTTGTATTTTGTGAGCGTCATCTCGGGTACCAAAAAGGCCTGTGCGGGCAGGGCGACCAGTGCACCCGATGATACCAGCTGGAGCAGGGCTTCCCGTACTGGCGTAATACTTATACCCAAGTGCTCTGCGATGTTTCTGGTGACCAGACGCTCACCGGGTTTCAGTATGCCGACCATGAGAAAATTCTTTATCCGCTGCTCAACTTGCGCAGCAAGATTTAGTCTGGGTATTTTACCCATATTAAGTTTTTCTATCTGAAACTGCATCTAACTACCTTACTGATGTCGTTGCATAACTTATGTATGCAGTGATGAGGTGGAATGAATATATGCTGTATATAACCTTTCTCAGACGTGCTGAGATAATACTTGATAAATATATCATTCTCTCTTCTGTATTTCAGACACCACGTATCTTCCTTTTAAAAATGAGCCAAGTATATATTGTCCCAGCAACTTGAGATTGATTGAAGTACATAGGGAAACATCATATTAGCTGTGCAGACCATAAAAATGGTGTTTACCCCATACCCTATGTTTTCCTGAAATAGCCCGGATAGATTTTTTACTCCAGGGACGTCTCAGGGTGAATTATCAGAATATTTCACACTGCCATTCCCCCCTCCTCGTACCCGGTTGCAGAATACAGGTTGTTGTGTGGAAACGATGCATATTTACTGGATGTCGATACCCATCATGCCCGATGAACGAAGAGCCTCTTCCGCAAGGGAGGCCGCGTGGAAGTTGTCGGATCTTAAACAATGAAATATAGCGCTAAATCACAGAGGCACTGATCGCCTGATCTGGCCGCTTTCAAATCCATCAATATCAGCAGTAATGAACCACTGTAAAATATACCCCCTCTGCATATCTCTCCACGATTTCAAATAAAAAATAGGATTATTCCTGCATTCTGACGCGGCGCATTTTTTCCATTTTAGGTCCGGGGCTGAAAAAGCGCGGCCATGAAATGAATGATGAGGGATATATTAAAATAAACGTCAGTTTAAATTTTTACATGAAGATTTATGTCATCCCAAAGCACGCAGTATGGCGCACAGATGTGGAAGTGTGGCGCCCGTTAATGAATGCAGGGATAATGACTGCGAACGCTCTGCCATTGATTTTTCAATATCACGGGGAAGGGGTTTGGCTTCAACATTGGCCGACTTGCTGTTCCCTGGGCTCGAAGCCGGTATAGGATCTATATTTTTCAGGCAAGATCGTGCTGGAGGTACTTATTCCGGTTTCAGAGGTAACGTGTAGACAGTTTCTATAGACACTGTCGGCCCTTTAGTTTTTAGCGTTCTGAGGTGATGGCCTCGCTGCTAACAAGATGGTTAAACCAGTTGCACATCACCTGGTCATCGACATATGTTCCTGTTTTATCCACTTTGCCCCGTATTGTCGTGAAATTTGTTATGGATCCCCCTTTGTCGTAACCAGAGCGATGTGGTGTGTGATCTTACGCAGCAATAGTGGACATGCGACTGAGCGAGTAAACTTTCAACAGAGGTAGCTCACATGACAAAGTCCGTATCAACCATAAAAAGCCCCGAAAGCAGCACACGCTTGAGTTCCGCGACGAAGCGCTGAAACTTGCGTAGCACATTGGCATCGCTGTTGCTGCCCATGAGCTCAGTCTTTATGAATCCTGGCTATGCCTGACGTAGTAAGCAGCAGAATCAGGCAGCGTCTTCTGAGTGCGAGAGCGAACAGGCGGCTGATTTTGCTAACCTCAAACATCAGCTGGCTGAGAAAGACGAGGATCTGACCATTCTCCAAAATCCAAAAAGTCACGATATACTTCACGAAGCGCCTGAAGTGAAGTCTGTCTTAACTGAACAACACCAGGCTGAATTCAGCATTAAAGCCATGTGCCGGGTACTGCGTGTGGCGCGCAGTGACAGGTATGTCTGGCGAAACCGGCATAGAGTCATCGTTCCTGCCAGTGCTTCCGGCAGGGGCGACAGCATCGACAGTAACGCCTTCGTTATGGCGAAGCAGCGCTACGGCGCATCTCGGGTGTGATGTGAAGGGGCGCTGCCAGCAGGGGACCTCAGTCTGGTCCATCATATTAACCGCAACGGATGCCTGACTGATTAATCAGCGCGTGACCTGAACGTCGCCAGATTGGTAATGAAACATCTCACACAAGCTCATAGCAGGACCGAACAGGACGTTTTCCTGCTATGAAAATGAAGGTGGTTTCATTTTTAAATATATTCAGAGTGTGAATAATTGCTATCACAAGGAAAAATTTTTATTGTCAAAGACCCATATCGCACACAGATTCTTATCTGTCCAATGTCATTGTCGATCCTGTCATTCAATTTCGGATTTTTATTCAACGTATAATATATTTAATAGAATGCTCCTGGTTTTAGTTATGTATTCTTGTGATAGAAAATAGCATGAGGTAATCTGCTTTTCGACATGGGTTTCTCGTTTTATACGTAGAATCTTGCTGAGGTTGACTAACTTATTTGCACCATCGGATTAGATGGTGCTTTTTTATTTCATGCTGTCTCACTACTGATTGTGTCAAAAGGTATTATTTTCTGTCAGCACAATGGCTTCAATAAATATCTTCATCCATGAAATGTGGACGGCAGATTTTTATTATACTGTGGTTTCTGTTCTGGTGTTTTGCCTGTCTGCTGATCACGAAGACAGTCCTATCGTGAGGACATGTATGGTGAGGCTGTATCTCAACACTGTCTTTCTGGCGGTGTCAAACTATCACATTAATTTTATTTTGATGTGCAGAGTGGAAAACGTTTTTGTGCTTTCTTCTAACGCATTGTGTATTCAAGGAAACTCATGATAGAGTGCAAAATACATTTAAATAACGACACTTTTAAAATGCCACATAACCAAATGGGGCTTTTCCTGCGACTTTTTAAATATCACGACATGACTGTTGCAACGCTTAAGCTCACCAGTTCTTCATGATTCAAACTAAGATAAGCAAACATCCAGTGGCTTAGTATTCACATTAAATTACTTTCAATGTGAGATTGTTATGGAAGCAAATGGGATTGATTCGAAGCAACCCCCAACCTTCCGGTTATCCTTGTAGCAATATCACCAGTGTTTTACTTGATTACGAATCTGGTAGCACCGTATGCATTCCTGTTGGTTTTTCTGGCGATGACGTGCATCCTTGCTCAGGATCGGAAGAATCCTCATGAGGCAGGCTATGCCTCTCTATCATGCTAGTTTATCGTTTTATACCCTCTTTATCTGTGGCAGAGAGCAAGCGGCTTTAATGGGGAATAAAATACTTCTGGATCTGGTTGGTACTATTTACCTTACCGATTTTTGCCATCACTTTATGTAGATACGCGGAACGAAAAGATGCGCTAGAAATCACATCCTGTTCTCTGGTCACTAAAATTTTCGTTTAAGAGGAGCCCGGCCTTAATGCATATTGCATTAAGGCCGCTACAGATTCCGATATACCGATGTTTTCCACAAGACTACTGCAACTCTTGATAATGGTGTTGATATAAAAATCACGATTGAATAGAAAGGGGCCATGATATACGTCAGAGCCCCCGAACTCTCCATTAGCAGCCAGAGCAGGCTGAGGCATTCCTTCTTTACGCAGGGATGTTTATCGGCGAGCACAATTACCATAAACCTGCGCCCATCAGGTCTGACCTCACGAATGGCATCATTGAAGCTCAGCCCAGCTTGTCGAAATACTCACTGCCGTTACCGAGAAGAGGTAGCACATTCAGATCCTGGAAGAATGAGGATGCCCCGCAAACTGAGAAGACCAACCTCAGTCTTGTCTGACTGAACACTATCGGGCAGTTTTCGCGTGTGCTCCGGGTTGCGTAACCGAACCGCTGAAGACGTCTCTCATTGCCGGATGGTTGTTAACCGAAATGATCACCTTACCCTGCATGGCAGAACTCAGCGTCTGTTCAGTCATTTGCTGATACTGCCCAATGCCGAAGGGAATACCATACCTCGCCGTATTCTGGTAAGGCGGATCAAGTTAGTTGTGTGGCGTGCCGGATTCTCCGTCCGGCGTGGTCGTGTTTGTGGGTGCCGATTTTGACGCTGTAAATGGTGCCGCTGGCGTGGTTGATATTGCCGATAATTGTGGCTGTTGAACCCTGATCATTGTCCCCGCCCACAGACATGCCGCTCTGGCCAGTCAGTGGCCTCTGCACGGTGACCTTCAGAGTCGCGGTCACCTCCGGGGTTTTCACCATCATGCTGTCTGACGCCTTAATCACGGCTTTTTTGCATTTCAGGTGCCACTCATTGCAGGTAGTCTCGAGGATTGTGCCTTTCTTCAGGATAAAGGAGGCCCGTTCATCGGCGTAGATGGCCATCGCCCCTTCAGGTAGCACGGTGATGATGCCGTAGTGCTGAAACCGCTCCACATCCAGAAAGGTTTCCGGGGCCATACCCTCAAGCGGGGTGGTCTGCACGCCCTCTTCAGGAGTTATGCGCGTAGTTTTGTCCGGAATGGGCGAGGGATAGCGCTAAGGGCCGCCGTAGGCGGTAAAATCCATCAGTGTATATCCTGCAAGGTATTCCACAGCAGCAGCTTACCGTTAGCCTTGAGTTTACGGCGTGAGCGCGGGGGACGTATCAGCTATCCAGCTGCAGCGTGAGTACGGTCATGATAAGCTGTCTGCTTCCGCCAGCAGGGCCTTAATATTGCTGAGCATCGTCAGTCGCTCGGCGAACTCTTCCCAGTCTGACTGGCCAGTATATCGCGGTAGGTTTCATCGTTCCATCTGAGGCCGGTTTTACCGGTGTGGGTGAGGCGGATCAGATTACGTCTCATGGAAATGGTCTCAAATGAGGGAGGAAAAGCGGAAGTGACCGTAATAAAAGAACCCGTACGAGGACGGGGCTTTGAGCCAGTTCAGTGTTCAGTATTAACGGTCAAATTGGATTACATGGCAATTATAAAGTCCATGCTCACTTTTTTCGACCGTCATTCACCCAGACGATCCCCCAAATGATCACAAGGATGTACATAATCATGATGCGATGTTCCATATCGTATCCTTCCAACAAATCAGGGACCTGCTAGCACCGCTAGCAGGTCAGAACGTATCAGCCGAGACTCATGCCGGAGGGCGTCATCATTACCTCTACAGACAAAACAACTGCCGCCAGAGTTTTCACGATACGCACCTTCAGTTCGAACAACTCCGGAACAGCCCACTAACGCGCCCGGAGCGCGAAGGCCAGCATCAGAGCAGTAGACAGTAACAACGTGACAGTAAATATAACGATGGCGAGTATTTTCATTAAATGCTCGTTTTCAGTTGTCGCTTAACCATACAGGAATCAAACCAATGATTAGCGAAACAGATACAATTGCAACACAGAGACACAACAAAAACAGATATAAGAAAAACATAGCAACACCAATGGTAAGAAAATGATGATTATCTTCTCTCGAGTAAAATCACGTTTTCGTAAACGACCACATAAAGAAATATCCTAAACACGACATATCGTACATATATGTGATGCAGGGAAAATTTTCGATAACCCAAGGGCCCGCATGATGGCGGGATTTTGGGTTATTTTGATGCGCAAGGTTACTCAGTGTGATCAGATTTTAATGTGATTTTACATTCGGTTATGAATTCATTTGTTGCTTTTGTTACCCCCCGAACGCCGAATTTTTCCTCCATATTTTCGCTCATCCCACGAAATCCAACGATCACATCTGCATCTGCGCTGTGAAGCTGGTAGATAAGATGGTTAATGCCACTGGTCTCATCCTCGTCGCCCTTTGTAGACATCTGTACATAGGAGTAATTATCGCGAGTTTGCCATAATACACCCGTCACCTTGACTGGCTGCCCACCATCAATTCTAAAAGATAACACCCCCACATCGGGTGAAAGCTGAAATGGTTTACCATTTGTACCAAATTCAACTTTAACCTCTTCTGGGGTGCATACCAAGATCAAAGTGTTGGGGCCATGAGAAGTTTTGATTTTGACACTTTTCGCATCTGAAAAAGCGTCATCCGTAACGCTTACATTCCAGTCGCTTGAAGGAGTTCTTAACCAGGAGTAAAAACCAATAATTAAGAGCAAAACTAGCAATCTTATTTTATTTATGTATTTTTTCATCAATCAGCAACTCCTTGGCGTCACTTATAATTTGAGCCCATAAATCATCATTTGATTGCTTATCGATAGATTCATGTGATTTAGATCTTGTAACTGCAGGAGATGCGCTATCTACAAACCAAACCAGCACCCCTATACCAGCAGTCGCGGCAATTAAACGGAGAATGTAATAAATTTGTTCATAAATATTTTTGGCATTAAGATCCATATAAAACCAGGCAGCATAGGCTACGATGAGTGCTGCAATTGTTTTTTCCCCTCTCTGCCGCAGCATTAACATATTGAACCTCCAGTAATAAAACTAATTCTCAGGACGAGGTTTGTTAGTGCCCGCACTTTAATCAACGCTGGAATAAAGGTCACTATGAATGGCCTGCAACTTCATAATTATTGATTTAACGCAACAGTTATCAGGAGAAATATCTGAAAAGTTGAATGACCTGTCAACAAAATAAAAGCCCCACAGTCCGGGCATTGAGATTTTTTTGCGTATGACGCTGGTGAACGAAGAGACTAAATTTTACCCAAAAGTTTTTCTGGTATCCACGCGGGTACCGGCACCGAAAGCCACTGAATGATATCCGGCAGCCCAGCATTTTACGGGTCGTAAATTTCCCCGTTATTAGAAGCACACCACAGAATGTGATAGTCGTAACCGTCGTGGGCCACTCCGGCCTCGCAGTCTGAAAGGGGGACTCCCCGGTTCGCCAGCGGGTATCTTCGCTAATATCCTGCGAGGCAGCCATCCCAATCTTTCCGCCCAGAATATCCGTTCCCGCACTGAAGGGCGGCTCCTTTCCATCGCAAAAATCAAAGACGAACGCCATTTTACCCATCGCTATTCCCCCTCCGGTTTTATGTCTACCCGGTATGCCGCAGGGACAGTCTCCCGGAGCACTGCCTTCACTTCTGCAACCTGTTCAGGTGGCACTACAATAATCCCGGTGTAAATGCCTGTTGGCCTGGTGTCCCAGTGAAAACATTCGATGAGCTCTCGTAAGACGTATGCCCAATGGACGCCATGCTGGACAGTGAACCTGGCGTATTCCACAAGATCAATGTCGTGGGCATTAGTATCATACTGTGCCATAACGCTTACTCCTCCCATTTGTTACCGTGCTTTCATGTGTCCATCACACCGTTGATCTCGGGCGCCATCACCTTCAATTTGCCAGCCCACTGTTCCATGGCGGTCTCTGGCCGACCTTCTCTGGTCGGAACATTTCATGCGGCTCAGCGGCTGTGCGGCCGGTTATTATGATGCTCAACCAGGTGCTCAATCTCTTCGGTCCGCTGTTCCCATGTGGGCTCCTTGCGCAATGCCCCCACGCCAAGGCATAGGCAGTTGTCAAAGATTGCAGAAGTCGAAGGGGTATCAATGGACTGGTTATTGAATGGTACCGGTGAGGTGCCAGTGCTTGAGATTAAGAACCAGAAAAGAACCATTTCAAGTAATGCAGACCAAATTCAGATGGAGATGTTTTCGTTTCTTTGTGAAGAGGGAAAACGAGGGTTACTTGAAGATGTGGAAAGGAAAGGTGTTGATATCGTTGTTTATTTTCTTGATGAAGACAACAGGGGTCGTTCCCGTAGTAAAGGAAAAAATGCTTTGCAGCCAGCCAGACCCGGCCCAGGAAGCGGCTCTGAATACACAGGAGAAAAGAGATCGTGACACTGATAGCGAATTACAAATGACCGAAAACGATCTAGCTGATATTGCAAAAAACAGGTTAGATGAAATATATTCTGGCAGGTATTTTGTCAGGTTTTTTCTGGTCTTTGGCTAATAAACAGGCAGCGAAAAGTTTTGCGCTCTCACTATTTAAATCAATTTAAATAGTATTAATTTCAGATTAGTCGAGTGCAGGATTATGATACATAAAAGTCGAAACAATCAAATTTTTCAGACGAGCTCGATCGGCGAAAATTTGTTCCCGCCTCACAGATGCCTCAGATTTCCATTCCTGAATATAGTCACATTATTTTTTCTGAGCTGTGAATTAAATCGGCTGGATATGTCCTGATGGCAAGTGCAGGTTTTATTCCTGAACGCCGGGATTTCAGAGACCCGTTGTTGATTCCTTTTATAACTATTTGAAGGTCCCTGAAGCAATGGTGATGTTTGCCCGATATGGTTTTAACATTTTGTCCACTCTACATGTGAAAGGAATGTCGTAACGGCGCGTCTAAAAGCTATAACAAAAAAATGAAAATGGCCGGAAAGGGGCTGAGACACATTTTCAGAATATTCTTTCTGATATCAATATCTGGTCTGTCGACCATTTTTATTATTTCTTGACTTGCGTCTTTCCTCTTCAAAATCGCCCTCCTGTTTTTTAAGTGATGTCTCTTTTTGTAGTGGGTTTCCCCTGTATTCATTTAATGTATGATGCGTGCTGTTTTTCAAATTTAATTAAATTGATCGATGTCAATGGATAATAATATTTTCTTGCGAGAAAAATTGTAATGGTTATAAATGGTTTGTTCATGTCATCAAAACATTAAGGGGTATGAACAAGGGTTCGATAACTGAAAATATTATATTTTTTATGAAAGAGAATGCAAATAAAGACAATGTGAGTCTGGTTTAGGCTGGGGTTTTCGTATTTTTCAGTAAAGATGAGGGAGGTTGGAATGGCAGCAAATAATGTTGCGTTGGTTACGGGGGGAAATGGCGGTATTGGTTCCGCCATTACGAGAAGATTAGTGAGTGACGGGTTTCGGGTGATTGTTGCCTATTCTCCGGCGGAAGAGTCTGCTGCGCAGAAGTGGTATAGAGCAGAAGAGTATTCTGAAAAAGACGTTATATTACTTCCCATGGATGTCACAGATACCAATGGCTGTGAAAGGAGTATCAATAAAATACTGGCGACTGAAAAATACATTGATGTTCTGGTTAATAATGCCGGTATTACCCGGGATGCCGCGTTTAAAAAAATGTCAGCCTCTCAGTGGGTTGATGTCATCAATGTCAACATAAATAGTCTGTTTAATGTAACGCGTCCATTATTTCCTGCCATGTGTGAGAGAGGGTATGGCCGAATTATCAATATCTCATCCGTGAATGGGCTGAAGGGACAATTCGGTCAGGTTAATTACTCCACTTCAAAAGCTGGGGTGATTGGGTTTACAAAAGCCCTGGCGGCTGAAGGCGCTAAGGTTGGGGTCACGGTTAATGCCATTGCACCAGGTTATACCGGTACCCCGATGGTGGAAGCCATGAAGCCTGATGTTCTCGCCGCAATTACAGAAGAAATACCGGTACGCCGGCTGGCCACGCCTGATGAGATCGCTGCTGCAGTTTCTTTTCTCGCCAGCCGGGAAGCGGCTTATATCACCGGCGAAACACTCTCTGTCAACGGTGGTCTGTACATGCGCTGAGGCGTACTTCTGGAAGGTTGAAACAAATGCGAATTTTTATTGTTGCGGCCAAGCGTACGCCGATAGGCAGTTTTAGGGGGGCGTTCAGCACCGTGCCTGCCGTCACGCTTGGCGCTGCCGCGATACAGGGGACTCTGGCCGATAGTCAAATTGATGCTGGCATTGTAGATGAGGTCATTGTGGGCAACGTGATTGGCGCGGGCCAGGGGATGGGGATCGGGCGGCAGGTTGCTGTACAGGCAGGTATTCCTCACCACGTACCGGCCTACAGCCTGAACATGGTGTGTGGCAGCGGAATGAAGGCTGTGATGGAGGGGTGTGCGCATATCAAAGCTGGTGAGAGCCGCGTTGTGGTTGCCGCCGGGACCGAGAATATGTCTCGCATTCCGTTCGCGCTGGATGCGCAGGTACGTGGCGGTGTCAGACCGGGTAACGTTGAGCTGCAGGATTTGCTGATCAGCGACGGACTTACCGATGCTTTCCACCAGTATCACATGGGGCTCACGGCGGAAAATATTGCGGCGAAGCTTGGGATCAGCCGTGAGCAGCAGGACCAGTTTGCGTTTCTGAGTCAGTTCAAGGCGGCGGCGGCGCTAGAACAGGGGCGATTTAAAAAAGAAATTATTCCTGTTGAGGTGTCAGGGCGACATGGTGTGAGCCGGATAGACCAGGATGAATACCCTAAGCCGGACACCACACTGAGTAAACTGTCCCGCCTGACCCCGGCATTTTGCGCGAAAGGTACTGTGACAGCCGGCAACGCATCAGGTTTGAATGACGGGGCCAGCGCCTTGCTGATTGCGTCCGAGGAGGCAGTTGAGCAATACCGGCTTGAGCCGATGGCGGAAATACTCAGTTACGCCCAGGCTGGTGTGGATCCGGAAATTATGGGGCTTGGTCCGGTTCAGGCCACCCTCCGGGCGCTGGCAGGAGCACGATTACGCCTTGATGAGATAGATATCTGTGAATGTAACGAGGCATTTGCCGCCCAAACCCTGGGTGTGCTGCAGGAGCTGTCTCGGGAGACGGGGGTGTCTTTTGACACCCTGCTGGCCCGAACAAACCCTAATGGTGGTGCTATCGCACTCGGACATCCGTTGGGGGCATCGGGTAACCGGATCGTAGTTTCTTTGCTTTATGAAATGCGGCGTTGTGGAGCCCGGCATGGACTGGCAACGCTTTGTATCGGCGGTGGTATGGGAACGGCCATTATTCTGAAAAGTCTTTAGCTTTTTGGAGGGTAATTCTCTTTTACAGTTGTGATGCTGTTTAATTATTAATTAAGGAGTTATGGATATGTATACACAAGCTTTCAAAAATTTTTCTGAGCAATATGAAAAAATCTTTAGTCCTTATACCCGGCTGAATAAACTCGTGGCAGAGAAAATTCAGGTTCTGACAGAGATGAATGTCAACGCACTGCAGACCTATAGCCAGGAAGGCACGACGACGCTGACGGCGCTTAGTAACGTGAAAGACTTCTCCTCCCTCACGAATTTCAACAGCCAGCATTTACAAAGCCTGGCAAAAGTGACGCAGCAGTGTATTGACGATTGCCATCGATACAGCGAAATCGCAAAGCAGTTTAAAAAAGAAGTGGATGCGATACTTTCTGAAACCACAGCGCAGGTAAGATCTGCATGATAACGTCTCCGGCCTTATTCGGGGATACCGGGTAAGGCCGGATCATAAAGAGACAGCACAATGATTGGAACGTTGATGTTAAATTATATTGATGCCCTCATCCGCATTAGCAAGGGAGGGGCTGACGATAACCCTCACTCTCCAGGTGGGATCCTTTCACCGATATTAAACAAACTCTATGAGATTAATATGGGGGATCTGAGCGCGGCGATGGCCTTGCAGTTTCAGATGTCTGAGGGCATGAATGAGCGATGGCAGGTCTGGTGGCAGCGACAAAGTGAGCTGATGTCGGGGGCTGGCTATACCGACAAAGAACAGCTGTTTTCGGCTCCGGAATGGAACAATGCGGATGCCTATACCTGCATCAAAGACCATTATCTTTACATCAGTCAGCTGATTGAAAATAGTGTGTCGTTATTACAATGCCAGGATAAAACGCTCAACATGCGCCTGAAATTTTTCAGTCGCCAGTTTTTGAGTGCGTTGTCTCCGGCTAATTTTATTTTTTCCAACCCTGAGGTTGCTGCGCTGACTGCGAAAACGCAGGGAGAAAATCTGATCGCAGGGATGAACAATCTGCTCGAGGATGCCCGGTGCAGTAATGAGGTACTGAACGTCAGGCAAGTCAGTAAAACAGCCTTTATGCCGGGTAAAAATCTGGCGACAACCCCGGGCGACGTGGTTTTCAGGAATGAAATTTGTGAGATTATTCAGTATCGGCCTTTAACAAAAATGGTTGAACACACGCCATTGCTTATCATTCCTCCGCTCATCAACAAGTTTTACATACTCGATCTCAATGAAACAAAATCGATGGTCAGGTGGCTTCTTGAGCAGGGGCATTGTGTCTTCATGCTGTCATGGAAAAACCCGGATCACTCTCAGCAGAATACGAACTTTGAAAACTACGTTTTGAATGGCGTGGTCAAAGCGGTCAGTGTGGTAGAAAGCATTACCGGCAGCGATCAGGTTAATGCGGTGGGGTATTGCCTTGGTGGCACCTTACTGGCGGCGTCGGTCGCTTATTACGCGGCCAGAAGGATGAAAAAACACATTAAGAGTGCGACCTATCTGGCAACCATTATTGACTTCTCAATGCCTGGTGAGCTGGAAGTGTTTTGCGATCCTCAACTGATCGCCGTGATTGATGAACAGAACCGGCAGCGGGGGTACATGGATGGCCGACAGCTGAATGTGACATTTAATTTATTGCGTGAGAATACGTTGTACTGGAATTACTACGTCGATCGCTATCTCAAAGGAAAATCGCTGAGCAGTTTTGATCTTCTCTACTGGAGCAGTGACAGCACCAATATGACGGCAGCCTGTTGGTACGATATTGTCCAGGGATTCTACCTTGAAAACCGTCTTGTCCAGCCCAGGTCGTGCAAAATTGGCGGCGTCTATATTGATATCACAAGGGTGGATATTCCGGCTTATTTTGTTGCAACACAGGAAGATCACATTGCGTTGTGGCAAGGCGTTTACGAAGGGGCCCGATATTTTAAAGAGCATGCCACCTTTGTGTTGGGGAAATCAGGACATGTGGCCGGGATTATTAATCCGCCTGCCAAAGGAAAATATGGTTACTGGGAAAATTCGCAACCCTCTGAATGCCCTGATCAATGGTTGTCGAATGCGCGTGAGCATGCAGGTTCATGGTGGGAGCACTGGGGCCGTTGGTTAAAAGCAACAGAGAAAAAAGAACCGGTGACCGCGTATGCTACCGGGAATGAATTGCATCCCGTTTTGGGTGCAGCACCGGGTGAATATGTTATGGAAAAATTGGTTTAAGAGGATGCAATAAAGCACGATGACAAGTGTATATGGTGTCTTCAAAAAGGGAGGAAATACGAAGATGAAAGACTTTATTCTCTTTATTGATCTTATGGTCACGCACTTTAATCGGAATTTGAATGATGTTCTGCTGATGCTTCCCATTTCTGACGATGAGCGAAATGAGCTATCTGTACTATATAAACAAACCAAAGAAATGTTGATTCCTCCCTCTCATACTCAGCAGAAGTGACGGGATAAAACGGCCCTCTTCGTTGAAGAGGGGAATTCTTATGCCTCCCCGGGGCGATTTCTTATCGCGTGCGGTGTGCCTTCGGGGAGCCGGGATGGGAACGTCTGTACTTCCTGCCCAGGCCGTACACGTTACGGCCACCCCTGCGGATGCTGATGGTTGAAAAGGGCGCGTGCCCAGGAGTATCGAGTTTGTATGAAGCATAAAATGAATTCAGACACCGGTAAATGCATGATGTGTGGCCATCCCCTGCCTCTGCAGACTGTCCAGAAACTCTGCGACCGTTGCCTGTCTGTCTTTTCCCCCGTATCCGGTAGTCGAAAAATAATGCGGGCGATGTTAATGCTGTTCCTGGTGATTATCATCGGTCTGGTGCTGGAGGGGCTATGGGCAACAGGTACCATTGCCCCACACAACTGGTTTTGCTCTTCACGTGCGAGAAAATCGCTGTCCGCGAGAAAGGGGGACATGGACAGTATATTCAGGTTGTACTTCACTTCCATTTAATATGTTGATTAAACTGCATTATTTGCCATCTCTGAAACCAAAAGGGGTGTGTAAGGGGCAAGCTTTTTCAACGCACCAGCTTACTGCGAAGCATATTCACCTAGTCGTCGCTCAGTTCTTCAATCCAGGCAGAATAGACTTCGTAAACCATTTACGCGTTTTCATGTCCCATCTGACTAGCAATAAAAGAGGGGTTCGCACTGGCCGATAATAACCAGCATGCGTAAGTGTGGCGTGTATGGTAGGGATTCCGGCGGCGAACTCCAGCACGTTTTACAGCGGCGTCCCAGTACTCACCAATGCTTGATACGCTGTAATACGGGTTTTGTTCACCTTTACGCATGCGCGGCATAAAAACAAAGCGTAGGTGTTGGCTTTCCGTGCGGCCATCAAGTCCGGTCTTCTCTGCGAGTGATCCATTCCTCGTTAAAAATGACCTGTGACATGCTGCACCTTAGCTCGGCAACACACTTTAGTGCGTCCGTAATTTAAAAACTGAACTATGGAAATCAGGCGCCAGGGCGGCGCCCGCTGATCATCGTTTGCTCTTAGCTGGTGGCTTCACGCCCACGGACTTAAACTTCGTGAGCGTCACCATTACTTACGCAGCGCCGCAGCTGCCAGCTGTATCTGATGGCAGGGTGATTGTGCCGAAGGAGGCGACGGCGGAGATGATTTCCTCTGGTATCTGCGCCCACTATGGCGTAAGCGCCCCGTCAGCGACGTCTGGATAAGCTGACTCATCCAGGTAACGATAATGTCCACTATTTTTCCGGATAATGGACACAGAACATTGAAT
>NZ_FXAS01000039.1:0-33915 GCF_900177785.1 Cedecea sp. NFIX57
GAGAGCGATCGTCGGGAACGAATCGCGAACGACCCCGAATGTTTGGGTGATAGCCGGTGGGTTTACCGCTTCAGCGGCGATGAGCTCGCCGGGCGCCGGGGGTTGTCAGGGGGCATGGCGTAATGCCCCCTGACACGTTCACCGTGTCCGATGGCAACATATGAACTTGTACTCAAGGTGAACGGAACTCCACCTATCTCGGCATAATCGGACGGGAATCAGACAAAAAAAGACCGGTATCCCACGCGATTAACGCAGAAAAACCGGTCAAATAGAGGGCGAAGAAGAGTTTTGCGAAACACGCGTGGTGAAGTTACCTTGCACCACGCGTCAAAAAGAACATCTGTGGATTACAACACAATCTCTTAGGCCAGAACGGCGCTGGCCAGGCCCATCAGCGCACCGTGGTGATGCTTCATGGCATCCTTGATGATATTGCCGTTAAACAGCTGTGCGTCGGCGTTCATCAGCAGGCTGGAAGAGCCGTTGCCCGGTGCCGTAGCGGAACCTGGGATAGAGCCACCGACCATGGAGGTTTTCAGATCGTTTTTCGCGGACTGGAAGGCTTTCAGCGAATCGCCGCTCAGCGGCTTGCTGTTTTTCAGCGCATCTTCCCAGCTGGATGAACCTTTACCAATGTGCACCAGGCCCGGCATACCGGCGCCCGCGCTCTGCGGCTTGCCGTAGATCTCCGGGTGCTGATCCATAAATTTACCGATTTCCGCGCGAGTCTCTTTTGAGCCGCCGTCAACTTTACCGCCGCCGCCCAGCATTGCACTCAGGCCGCTGGTGTCTGACTTCACGTCATCCAGCGCCTGCAGGCCCATTTTGCTGCCCAGCTGGCTGCCCATGCTGTTACCCAGCTGGTTGAAGCTGTTTGCGCTGTTGGCGCTGGTGGTGGACAGCGGCAGCTGAACCAGGCCAATGCCGGTAGACGGTGACTGCAGGCCGTTGCTCATGCCGCTGTTGAAGGCATTCATGTTGCCTGCACCAGCCTGGCTGTTGAACGGAGAGTTCTGGGAATTCACGCCCATCTGCTGCAGCACCTGCTGGAGCATCTGCTGCATGTTGCTCATTGCCAGCGTGTTACCCATGCTCGCGCCGCCCTGACTCTGCGGGGACATAAAGGTGTTGTTATTGTTGTTACCGTTCATGCCGCCAGAGAACAGCAGGTTGGTCAGCTTGGATGCAATGTCATGCACCATCTGATCGCCAACGTTTTTCAACAGGTTAGCGGCCATACCTTCTGGGGTTGCGTTCAGCGCCAGCTGCGGTAATGCAGTGGCCAGATTCAGCATATTTCCAATCGTACTCATTCGATTACCTCACCATGACAACGGGGTTGATACAGGCGACCAGCCCTGCTGGTTCGCAGTATTAAGACGCCTGTTAAGTGAAAAGAAACCGGCTTCGGTTCCACAAAACTGCATAACATCAGGAAAAAAAAGATTTTTTAAAAAACAGGCGTGCAAACGGCCACGCCTGCTCTCGCACTCAGCGCACCGGCATCTGCGTGTAATCCTGCACACCGTTACGCATATCGTTCGGCCACCAGATAGTCAGGTGGTGGCTGTCTGACAGCGGCCTGCAGGCCACGCTGTCACAGCCGTTGTCATTGCGGGTGGCGCAGCCGCTAAGCACAAACGCCAGCGCCATCAGTAACAAAATCGAAGGTTTCATCGTGGCTCCTTAATGCAGTACAGGGCGCGGCGGCAGAAGATAGCTGCGCGATCTGGATGAATTCACCGGCAACGACGAGGCAGAGGTCAGCAGCGACTGGCGGCTGCGGCGCCCTTCTCCTCGCGTGCGGTAAGCGATATACACTTCTGCCGACTGACCTGGGGCAAGGTTTCCACCCGGCCAGGCGGCCACGGCCAGCACGTCATCATCGCGGCAATTGGATTCGTCAAAACGCTGCGGCTTGCCGCTGATATTGCGGATCAGCCCGACGCTAATTTGTACCGACGAATTGCTGTACCACTGGCTGTGAGAACTGTCTGATGACAGCCCCGGCCCCACGTTACACAGCTGGCCAATGCCCACGCCTTCTCCGCCTGCCTGGAACCCGGTCGGGACTTTGTCCTCCGCCAAATCCCGCATAGCGTTTTCGATATCGCCTTTCATCGAGCTGTAGCGCTGGCGGAGCTGCACTTCATTCATTGCCGAAGAGAGCTGCTGGCGATCCTGCTCGTCGATGTAGCGCGTCGGGTCCACCTGGTCGCCCACCAGATGCGGCGTGATGATAAACAAGCGTTCGCGCTGCGACGTTTCGTGGCTGGTATAAGAGAAGAATTTCCCCAGGTAAGGAATGTCGCCCAGCAGCGGAATACGGTGGTCGGTGTCGCCGGTTTCACGGGAATGGAAGCCGCCCATGACCAGCGAGCCGTTCTGCTGCACCAGCGCCTGAGTGCTGACCGTGGCGCGCTTCGCGCCGGTTGCCACGCCGTCATCGTTGACCTGGACTTTGCCGTCTTCCACATCCACCACTAACTGCACCGTGCTGGTTGGCCCACTGCCAATGGCACGCGGCACCACCTGCAGGCTGGTTCCGGCTGTCACTGGTTCAATGGTCGCCACGCGCTCACCGGTCGCGGTAATAAAAGCGGTATCGCTCATGTCGATCACTGCGGGCTGGTTTTCCAGCGTCAGAATCGACGGGTTAGCCACGATAGAGGCGTTGCCCTCGCCTTCCATCGCCTGGATCTGGGCAAAGAAGCGGCTGTAGTCGGTCACGAATAGCGTGCCTGCGCCCTGCAGCATGGAAGAGCCGGCGGTAATGTTGCCGAATGTGCCGCTGAGGTTGCTGGAGAACTTCGAAAACGCGTGGCGATCGACATCAATGATCATGGCGTCGATTTCCACCAGCTTTTGCGGCACGTCGATCTGCGAAATCAGCGCCTGATACTGCTCGCGGCGTTTAGGGTCGTCCCGCACCAGCAGGGCGTTGTTGCGCACATCAGCAGAAACTAGCGGGTTCATTTCCCCTTCGTCATCACCGCCTGCGCCGCGCATACGGCTGTCCTGGCCCTGAATCAGCCCGGAGAGAATGTTGTCCGATTGTTCCTGGAATGATTTGTTGAGGGCTTCACGCGAGCTGCCTTCCCCACCGGGCACAATCCCTTGTGAAGAACGGTTGCTCTTTTTGCCCAGCAGTTCGTTGAGGATGCTTGCCACACCGGGCACCAGCAGCGTTTTCTCGCGGTATTTAATTTCGCGATCGGCCACCGAGGCGTACTTCAGCGGGAACGCCATCATCTCTTTATTCTGCTTTTTGTCTTTGTCTTTAGCGCTAAAGTCCGCCACCAGCGCGACGTACTCCGGCGGCCCGGTGACAATCACCACGCCGTCGTCCGGCAGCTCGCCGTAGCCGAATTTGTCTTCCAGCAGCCCGACATCACGCAGCGCCTGCTTGAGATCCGGCGCGGCATCGGCTGACACGCTGATGCGCTTTGAGGTTTCTGCCGACTGCGGGCTGACGAACAGCGAGCCGTTATAGACAAACCACTGGAAGCGGTACTGCAGAGCCAGGCGGTCGAGGAAGGCCACGCCGCTGTCGGAACGCAGGCGTCCGTCCACCACGCTGTCGGGCACATCTCCTAAACGCAGATTCACGCCGTGGCTGCTGGCGAAATCCTGCAAGACGGTGCGCAGCGGCGTGCCCTGAGCAGAATAGGCATAGGCGCCATTTTGCCAGTCGGCTGGCGTTTGAGCGCTAACGGCTGCGCTGTAGCAGCCGGCGGTTGCGGCCAGGGCGAACATGGCTGAGCGTAGTAAACGAACGTGCTGATTCAACGACTCACTCTCCTGTAATCGACGGCCAAATGAGCTAGCCATCAGGGGGATAAACTGTGTTAAACAACGGCTTACGAATAAGCCGTCGACGGCATAACTAGTTGATAGAGTCGATAATCTCCTTGCTCAGGCTATGCTTGAGCGACCCCAGTTGGCTGTCGGTGAAAGTCGCCGCCGCCTCTTTCATCAGGGCGTTTTTGAATTCCACCATGTCGCCCATGCTTGGTGCGGGCTGGCCGAGCGTGCTCTGCGCCAGCTCGGCAACCGAGTGGTGCAGACGGGACAGCTGGCTGTCGAGATTGCGCTGAATATCAAAGGAATTGCTCATACGTTTCTCCTCGCGTTGAAATCGCATGATAAGTGGCGGCAGAAAGGCGGCAGTTCCCGCCCAGGGAAAATTAACTTCCCGGCGGGATGGTTTTTATCGTGGGTTAGCTGGCGAGGCGCAGTAAATGCTGCTGGAGCGAAGCCCAGCTAATGCTGAATTCGCCCTGGGCGGTTTGCAACAGCAGCGTTTCGGCCGCCAGCGCATCATCGACGCAGCGCGTCCAGCCTAACTGAGGGCGAGCGGCCAGCCAGCTTGCCAGCGGCGCTTCATACTGTGAGGGGTGATACAGCGTGACGTCCGTTGCTCGGGCGCCTGAACCCTGGAGCTGCGTCAGCAGCGCCGTGAGTTTTTGCTGGTCGCTCAGGCCGCCAAACAGCTGTTCGAACGCGGCCGAGATGAGCGCCTGCGCCTGGCTGACAATTTCAGCACTTTGCGCGTCCCGCTCGGCCTGCCATTCGCTAAAAAAGGGCTCGGCCCGCAGCCAGAATTTCCGCTCGGCCTCTTCACAGCGTGCGATGGCCAGTCGTTCAGCGTCGGCCTGCGCTTCGGCGAGCATCTGCTCAGCCTGTTGGCGAGCCTCTTCCAGCAGGGCTTCACTCTTGCGCATGGCCTGTTCGACCAGGCTTTGAGCCTGTTGCTGCTCCTGTAAAACAGAGTGAGGCAACAGCACGCCTTCGATAACCTGGACGTCCTCTTCGATGGCGAGTTTACGGCCAATCCACATGCTTTATTGCTCCCGTGAAAAATCGTTCAGCGCCGGCGTTAACGCCCGTTGAGTCTGCCAGATAGCACCCTCCCACAGCGCCTGCAGGCGATTTAGCGGCGGCGCAGGTTCATCCGCCACCCACGCTTCACATTGCGCGATGACAGGCTGAGGGAAACTGAGCCGCAGCCGCTGCCAGGCAGCAGGCGTTAGAATCGGGCGCAGCAGGCAAAGCACGGCGAGATTTGGCTCTTCGCTAAAACTAAGACTTGCGGGCAGCCAGACGCCGGGACGTAAACCCCGGGTTAGCCGTTCGCACCAGATTCGCTGAGGTTCCGAGAGCTGCCCCGCCCCACTCCCCCGCTGGCAAACTTCAGCCACCAGCGCAAAAAGCGTTTCACGCCGGGCCAAGCCAAGCGAAACCAGCGCCAGCAGGCGGGCGTCTGGCGTTTCCGGCAGAGAGTCTTCCAGCGCCAGCATAGCCGACACGGCCTGCGGCGACTTGAGCATCAGGCTCTGGCGTCGCGCCTCGTCCAGGCTGAACCAGGGCAGCCCGAACCAGCTGGCATCCGCCTGCCGCCAGAATTCCTCCTGCCACCAGCGCAGCCAGTTCGCCGCCAGCGCGTTATCCCAGGCAACCACCAACGTTACCGCCGCTCGGAGGGCACAACGGCCAGTTCAGTGGAGCCTGAATTTTTGCCGCGTTTCATCGCCTTTAATTTCGGTAAAAGGGTGAAGATCCCGCCAAGCAGCAGCAACAGGCCCATCAGCGAGAAGAACAGCGTTCTGACCGTGGCATACTGCGAAAGCGTCAACTGGAAAGGCCCTAAGGTCACCAGTTCCACGCGGTCGTGATAGGCCGCAGCGGGAACAAACACCACGGACAGCGCTCCGTCATTTTTCCCTGAAAGCCCAGGAATACTTGCGGCAACCAGGCGGCGGATCCTCGGCTCAATGCTGTCGGGGTCCATCTCTGGGGTGTATTTAATAAACACTGACGCCGAGGCAGGCTGCACCGGTTCACCGGGCGCCACGCGCTCAGGCAGGACAACGTTCACCCGAGCCACCACCACGCCGTCAATTTGTGAAAGCGTGGACTCCAGCTCCTGGGACAGCGCATAGATATAGCGGGCACGCTCTTCGAGCGGGCTGGAAATAATGCCGTTTTTCTGGAACACCTCGCCCAGGTTGGTCCGCGCTTTGTGCGGTAACCCGTTGGCGTTGAGGATGCGAACTGAGCGTTCAATATTGTCCTGAGCCACCAGCACGGTGACGCCGGTTTTATCAATTTGCTTGTCGGCTTCAATCTTGTATTTCGAGAGTTCGGAAATGATGTCATTAGCATCGTTTTCCGTCAGGCCGGTGTTCAGAATGACCTGTGAGTCGCAGCCTGCCAGCAGCAGGACCAGCAGCCAGGGCTGCAGGATTTTTCGCCAGCGTCGTTGCATGATGGATTACTGCAGGTTGGTCAGTTTATCGAGCCCCGAAATGCTCTTCGAGACGATCTTGGCGTTCATCATGCTCTCCAGGTAATAGTTCGAGAGCTGGTCGTCCACCTGGTTAAGCACCAGCGGATCGGTGGAGCGCGCGGCTTTACGCAGCACGTTATTCATCTGTTTCTGATCGCCTTCCATTTGCTTGAACATGCCAGAGGCTTTTTCAAACATCGCGGCAGGTTTCCCCCCCACGCCACCCATTGCCGAGGCCGCTTCCGGCTGCTGCAGTGCGGCTGAAAAGAAAGCGGCATCGCTTTGGTTCGCGACGTTGTTGCCGAACGGGATAGAAGACTGTGTGGCCGGGTTGGATGCAACGCCCAGAGACTCGGGTTCTGGCAAAGGCATACCTGTCGCAGGATTAAGAATGTGCATAAGAGAGTTTCCGCCAGCAGAAGAGAAGATCAGGGATTCACGCCGGGGCGAATCCCTGATTAGCATTAGAAGGAAATTTTGTTCTGTGCCAGAGAACTGATCATGGTGGTGGCGGAGTTCTGGTAGCCGGACACGTAGGCGTTCTTACGGTCACGTTCAGCTTTGTCCAGAGAATCCTGCATGGATTTGTTTTCGATAGAGTCCATCTGAGACTGGAAGCTATCTGCCAGGCTGCTGCTTGCGCCCGCGTTGTTACCGGTGTTTACTGATGCCATGATGTTTACTCCTCGTTAATTAAACAGCAAATGTTGTGTCATTCACGGATTAAGTGGCGCGGCGTAAGCGGCAGTTCCAAAGAAATTTAAAAAAATTAATTTTCCTTTTCGGTCAAAGATTTAATTCTCTGATACAGCGTTCTTCTTGGAATCCCCAATTCATGTGCGGCGCTGACAACCCGATTTTCATGCCGCGAGAGGCAATCCTCTATCAGGCTGTATTCTATCCGCCGCAGCCGTTCGCGCAGCCGCACGGAACGCATCTCCGGGTGCGCGACCTGCCCCAGGGCCGGCAGCCCCAGCACAAACCGTTCGGCAGCGCCTTTTAATTCACGAATATTCCCCGGCCAGCGGTGCATCAACAGCGCTTCGCTGAGGTGCTGCGGCATCGCCGGCATTGGGCGATTCAGACGGATAGCAGACTCCTGCGCAAAGCGGCGGAACAGGGGAATAATGCATTCCACACGCTCACGCAGCGCCGGAAGCGAAATCTTGACCGTCGTCAGGCGGAAGAAGAGATCCTGGCGGAACAGCTTTTGCTCCATAAGCTGGACAAGGGGCTTTTGCGAGGCCACAATCACCCGCAGATTAAGCGAAATAGACTGCGTGCTGCCCAGGCGCCCCACGGTACGGGTTTCTAATACCCGCAGCAGCTTGGCCTGCAGGCTCAGCGACATGCTGTCAATTTCATCCAGAAACAGGACGCCATTATTGGCGCTTTCAATATAGCCGGCACGCGAGTGCGTCGCGCCGGTGTAGGCCCCCGCCGTCACGCCAAACAGTTCACTCTCTGCCAGGGTTTCGGGGATCGCCGCGCAGTTAATCGGCACAAAAGCGCCCCGACAGCCAGAATGGTCGTAGATACGACGCGCAAAGGTGTCTTTCCCGGTGCCCGTTTCGCCTTCCAGCACCAAATCAACCTTCAGAGGGGCTAACGTTTGCAGCCAAATATCCAGCCCGTCGTGCACATTTTCAGACACGGATAACGCGGCTGCGGACCGCGGCATATTCAAGTCGATATCGACCGGAATATGCTTTATCTCCCAATGATTCGAACTGTTTTCTTTCATAAATCCCCCGCTGCCTGGCTTATTCAAGGTCTGGCGTATGAGTCCTACTTATGAACCATAAACGTGAACCACAAAATAATTGCCGCCTGCCGCCGTGAGCAAAATACGGTAGCACGCTAAATAAATGAGTTTTGTTTATGAGAAGCAGGAACAACCTATCACCGAGCCGCGGTTTCACAATCAGACAAAATTTTAGCCTCATGTAGGAATATCCCTACAGCGGAATACAGATTCAACTGTTCCGATGTCTGGATAGCAGGTCATTTTTGGCGTCATAAAATCTTCCGCCGAGAACGTTTGTTGAGATTAATTCCGTGAGGCCGACTGAAAAAAAATGTGAGGCTTACTGAATATTTCTAAATGTATTAATAAGAATCTAAATATATCATCATTAAATTAACCAAATGATTTTCATGAATAAATTAATTAAAAACAGACAGGTCGTTAATTTTTTACCCTGTTGCGGCCAAAAAATGAATTTTTGCCCGTCTCACGCATGACGCCCGACGGATTCTCCGACAGGGTTTCCTCACAATCCGCAAAGTCGATAACATATATTTACGATTATTTACATTGAGGGATCGCTATGGAAACACCCTTTTCTTTTTGAAATATATTTCACTTTTAGTATTTATGTTTAATTGGGAACATTCCTGGACGTACTTACTGCGATTAATCACGCCAATTTAGCTTGTCAAAGAAATAAACTGCTTTGTAACTAAAAAAAGCAGCCACTACTCTTTGAAGAAGTGGCCACTGAATTACCCCATTTTGTAAAGCAACGGGTAAAAATTAACGCTCCACAATCAGGCGAATTTCGCCATATGGCTGTTCACTTCATTCACATAGTTAGGGTCGCCTAAAGAGACGCTGGACAGGTTGTGCAGGTTCACCTGATCGTCGCCGGAGTTATAGGCGCGCAGCGCGGCATCATAGCTGCCGAATTTCTCTTTGCCTTCTTTAAGCATCAGCGCTGAGCACATGATCTGGTTGGCCGGTGAGTTCATGTCGCTGCCGAGCTTGTCCGGGTATTTGCTTTGCATCGCCCGGTAAGTGTCCGGGTTGATCTGGTTCATGCCGCTGTCGGTCAGGCCGTTGCCCGGGTTGGTGGATTTGGCGTTTACGTCCCCACCGGACTCCTGCATCGTCAGCGCAGCCAGAAGCTTAGCCGGAACGCCGGTTTCTGCGGAGGCTTTTTCATATTCCCCGCCGAACTGGGAAACAATTTTCTGCAGCGTTGGATCGCTTGTTTTCAGGCTGGTGTCGCCCGGCGGCAGGCTATCCGCAGACGGCCCCGATGCACCAGACGGACCGCCGGAAGGCGCGGCCGCAAGGTTATTCAGCGGGCGGCCAGCATCGCCAGCACCATCGCTGCTGCCGCTGTCCATACCAGAACCTGAGCCTGAGCCTGAACCAATGCCGCTCGCCGGTGAAGAGGAATCATCGTCGCCTTTACTTTGCCCGGTGTTCATGTGGAAGAGCTGCATCAGCTCTTTCAGGAACTGCTGCAGCATCTGCTGGAGTTCCTGCATCATGCTGTCGGCGGAACCGCTGCCGCTGCTTGATGAAGCATTCGCCGGGTTAGTTGCCGGGCTGTTATTACTGGCCGGTGAGTCGCCAAAGTTAATCGCCGAAGGCTTGTCCGCCGCACCCGTGTTGGCAAAGTTCAGCGCCAGCGGGATAGCCAGCGTATTCCCGCCGTTATTCAGCAGCAGTTTGGCGGTAATGCTGTTACTGCCGTTCTGTGAGTCAGGTGACGCCCCGTCCAGGCCTGGAAAATGGTTTTCCGGCAAAAGAGGTGAGAACCCACCCGGTCCTGATGATATCTGCATACAACACACTCCCCTAAGTGATACCCAGTAGCAATAACCGGCCGTCGCTTAACCGCGCAATGACGCTTAGTTTTACCCACGTCCGGGATGTCCAAATGAGTGAGAGCCAGGGTCAAAGAGTTCCTTATGTGGCAAAAAATGGGGAACCCGAACGCGCTTTTAGCCACACATTGCCTGTAAGAACCAGAGGAGATAACGCGATGCAGACCAAACAGTGGCGCTGGGGACTTTTACTGCTCAGCCTTCCGGCCCTCGCGCAGGCCGAATGCTTTACCCGAGTGGGACATGCCTTTGGGATTGCCCCGGCATTGCTGGAGGCCATCGCCTGGAAAGAGTCGAAATTTAGCCTCTCGTCGGTGAACGCCGCCAACTCGAACCACACCGAAGATGTGTGCATGATGCAGGTCAACAGCGTACATTTTGGGCGGCTGAAACAGCTGGGCGTCACGCGTGACAACCTGCTGCACGATCCCTGTACCTGCATCGCCACCGGCGCATGGGTTTTACACGGACTGTTCCGCCAGTATGGCCGCTCCTGGAATACCGTCGGCATGTACAATACCGGCCCGTCGGAAAAGCGCCACCAGCTTCGCCAACGCTATGCCGATGACGTCCAGCGCATCTACAAGATCCTGCAGAAGCAGCAGCCCGCGCGGCGTGAAGAAGATCTGTTTGCCAGCAACGAAACTCCTGGCCAATAAAAAAACCGGGATATTTCCCGGTTTTTTATTTCTATCAATATCAGCGCGGCGCCGCCGCCTCCAGCAGCGAAGGCAGCTCGGCAATAAATGCCCTGACCTCGCCGCTCTGGCTGATAAAGGCGTTTAGCCAGCCCGCAAACCGCTCGGCGTCCAGGGCAAACATCTCGCACTGAGTGCAAAGTCGAATAGCATTCTCCCCATCGAGCGCCAGCCAGCAGCCGCGCATCGCGTTCATTTCAAAGTTCATCGCCAGCAGGTTCGGCAGCAGCGCCGTATCCTGCCCGGTTAATTCCCCCACCCTGCAGTGCAGCACCACGGCGCTGCTCTCCGGCGGCAGCTCTATCACCGCCGCCTCTTGCTGCTGCGCATCCGTCAGCAGGCACACGCCTTCCTCGAGACGAAGCGAGATCTTATGCTGTTTTCCCCAGGCATCAAGCCACTGTTGAAGCTGCTGTTGCATCGTCATTGTCTTATCCTCCTTTCACCATAAATCCTGCCTCAGCGGCGTCTTTCAGCGCCGATTTCACTTCTTTTTCTGCCTGGGCCACGCCCCCGTCCACGGTGTAGCTGAGCGGCGCGCTGTCGTCGTCGCCGTAGCTAAAGTTGATGGTGCCCAGGTTTTCGTTCATCGACAGCGACACGCCGTTTGAGCCGCCGAGTAAAAATGACGGCGTGGAGAACCCATCGGATTTACTCTGCGTTTTGGTAAACGCGATAGATTTCAGGCGCAGTTTGTCGCGATCTTTGAGCAGGTCGACAATCGAGTCCTGGGTGACCGTGTGGTTTGCCCACTGGTCGGCCAGCTTCTCACGCGGCTTGGTTTTCAGTTCAAGGGAGACCACCGCCTGGGAACTGCTGTTATCCTGCAGCCCGCGCAGGAGCGCTTTCAGCCGGTAATCCTCACCCATCATCTCGGTGATACGGTCGGCGTTACTCGGTGACATCTCACCTTCCATAAAGTGGCGCATAAAGTGGAACAAGCCGTTGTTGTCGATGCGCGAAAGGTTCTTATAGGTGGACTGGTATTCCGCCTTGTTCACCAGTTGCTGCTGGTTAAGCATCGCATTTTGCTGGCGCACGGTTTGCTGCAGCGACTGGAGCGCCGCCTGCGGGCCATTGCCCGTCAGCTCGTGGTGCCGCGACGGCGGAATAAAGCGGGCAAAGTGATTTTCCAGCTTGCCCAGCCGCTCTCCGGCTGATATCGGCAGGCGTGGAGCCCCTTCCACCGGCGTGAGTTCATCCAGAAGCTGGCGGCTGGCGAGGTCGGTAAACTCGCCGCGCAGCCCGGTGATAAGCGCATCCACCTCAGCATTGGTCGGTTCCGGCTGGGTATTCTGCACGGAAAGCGAGTCGGCCTGCTGCTGCCGGGCGGTAAGCTGCTGCAGCGTGTCGAGCAGCGGGCGGCGCGCCTTCGCGTTATCGGCAGGCGGATACCAGCGCGTAAAATGGGCATCCAGTTGGCTGAGCTTGTCGGCCACGGAGATCGGCAATTCGCCTTCTTTCGGCTCCTCTTTCAGTTTGGCCAGCAGTTGAGTGGAAGCGCTGTCGGTAAACTGCTTGCCCAACGTGGTCATCAGTTTTTCCAGGTGAACGCCCTCCACCGGCTGGGCATTTTTTAAGTCCACGGTGAGGCTGTGCGTCGTCCGGTTGTTGATCGACAGCTGCACGCTGGCCCCGACGCCGACGCCCACCGAGAAGGGATCTTTGTGCTTCGGCTGAATGGTGGTGCTGACCGGAATGGCGATGTTGGCCCCGGCGTTCATCTGGTTAAACGCCCTCAGGCGATGGTCGCTGTGGCTGACCCCCTGCCCTTCGGCGTTGCGGGAGTCAGTCCGCTCGCGGCTGCCCGCCAGCAGGTTGGTGTTGGCATAGACGCCGCCGCCCAGGCGGGCGCTGGTCGGGAAATCTTTCTCGTGGCTGTCGGTAAACGGGAAGCCGACGCTCGCCAGCGCGGCGGCGTTGATGTCCACGCTGAAGCTCTGGGTTGCCCCACTTTTTACGCTGTGGTTAGCCCCCCGGTTTAAAAACTCCAGCGGATCCAGCGTGCCGCTGCTCAACTGTTCGATGAAACCAGGAATTTCGTGCTCCGCCAGTTCAAACGAGACGCCGTGCTGGGACTGAAGCTGCCCGCCCAGCGTGACGCCGCCGCCCAGGCGAACGCCCTGCGACAGCGGGTGCTTATGGTCGCCGTCGAGATAAACTTTGTGGGTTTTGTTGTAGTCGGTCAGCACGTTGTAGCCCACGCCCACAATGCCGGTTGCCGACACGGCACCGGTGCGTCCGAAGCTGACGTTAATCCCCGTGTCGCCGCGAGAAAAACTCATGGTGTAGCCACGATCTGCGCCCACTTTGCCGCCAACGCCCGCCACAACCTGAGTGCCCGGTGCCACTGTGGCGGTAGCGGACGCCCCATAGGTGCGGCTGAACGCCAGGTTCTCGCCGCTCTCCAGCGAGAGCACGGTGGAGACCATTTTGTCCTGCATTTCGCGCTGGCTTTCCGCCTGCATCACGGTTTTGGTGTTGATGTTAACGCCGTGGTTTTCTTTGCTGAACGCCTTGGTCATTGCCTTGATGGCGTCGTAGTTGGCCTCCAGCGACTTGTGGTTACCGAAGCCCTGGGTGGTGACCATTTTAATCACGTTCCCGCCCCATTCGCTGTCCCTCAGCCGGGCTACGTTGGCGGCAATTTCCGTCATTTTGGCCGAACGCTGAGGTTCGCTCAGCAGCGAGGCCTGCTGCAGTTCATCCACCGAATCATGCAGGGATTTCAGCGCCAGCACGTCCAGCATCACCCTGGATTTCACCAGCCCGATGTCGTCATGGATATCACGTTGCCGCCCCATCGGGACCTGTTCTTTCTGGTGGTTAAGGGTGATCTGCCGCGCCTCCAGCTCGGCAATAATCGCCCCCGCATGGTTGCTTTTATCGGCCGGGTAGCGCCGTAGCAATTCGTTCAGTTGCCCGGTCAGGTTATCCTGACGGCTGCTCGACGGGTTCAGCGCCCCGCTTTGGCTGTGGTTCAGACCAAAACGAGACGGTTTAGCCTCTTGTCGACGTTCGTCACGCACGCCATAGTGCTGGCCGATTTGCTCGCAATAATGCGTGCTGCTGTCGGAAAGCTGGCGCGCAAAGCTGCTCATCTCTTCCAGCAGCGCTTTTTCCTGCGGCTGCCACTGGCGCGCCGCTTCCCCGCTCATGATCTCGAGGCGCTGGCTTAAGCCAGGGCGCGGGGCCGCTCTGCCCGGCTGCTGCGAGAGCGCCTTCAGCCGCTGGGTCAAATCCCCTTGCTGCTGGTAAACGTCTTTCAGCCCTTCGCGCCCGGCGTAGCGGTGCTGAATAGAATAGGCGGCGGTTTTTACCGGGCGCGGCCATTCCAGCGACGGGCGGAAGACAAACGTGCTCAGGCGAGTGCGGAACGAGGTCCGAACCTGCTTGCCGTCCTGCCCGGTCTGGCCGAGGAAGTTCACTTCGCGTTTGAAGGTGATCCCGGTGCCCGGCAGGCGCCAGTCTTTTGACGCTTTAGTCAGGCGCTCGTAGTTCTGGGCTGCCATGTTGGGTTCCGCCACCGGCGCGGTCACCGGGTCGCCTTTTTCCCAGGCCCCGGCTTTGAAGACAAACGTATTCCCCTGTTTATCCAGCGCGCTGATTTGCCCTTTAGCCGAAGTTTGCAGCGCGGTGAGTTCAGGCTGGCTACCGTCTTCATTGGCTGGCAAAACAGCCTTCGCTAATCCGTCGGCTTTGCCGCTGTTCCAGCCGTTTTCCGGCAGGCTGAACAGGCTCCCTTCTTTGCTTAACAGCCAAAGCTGCTTGTCTTCACCGAGGGCAAGATCGCTGACTTTTGCCGCATCCTCTTTCCCCGCGCTGCCAGGCACCAGCTTCTCAATTTGCTCTTTCAGTGCTGTCTGGCTTAGCGTCTGGGTGGCACGCTGATTGCGGCGAGTGGTGGTGTCTATGTGGTGGAAGCCAATATCCCCTTTTTCGTTCACCGCCAGATAGCGGCGGCTGTCGATAGCTGTGAACGCCTGCGCTTTTTCAGCTTTGTCCAGCCCGGCCGTGGCCAGATCGGCGCTCACGCTTTTCGTCACCTGCGGTAGTGCAAAAACGTTGCTGCCGTGATCGACTTTGTTGCTGCTCAGGTTCACCTTGAGACGCTTCAGCTCGCCGTCTTTCATCAGCCACGGCTGGCCGTCCAGGCCGCACTGCAGCTTGTCCGCTTTTTCGTCGGAAGCGGCCCACAGGCCGGTGGTTTCGTTGAAGTAGTGCACTTTGCCGTCGTGCAAAGCCAGTTTGCCGAGCCGCCCAAGATCCACCACATCATGGGCGGCAGGCGTGACCTGCGGCAGCCCTTTTTGGTAGTCCAGCACCAGGCTGTCGCTGAGGTTCCAGCTGCTCTGCGGCTTGAGATCGCCGCCGTGCCAGTGGAAGGTAATGGCGTGCTTCTGGTCGTACTTATCCTTCACGATAAGGTGCAGGCGATCGGTTTCATCGGCCAGCATATCTTCAATTCGCGCGCCATCCTCAACGGTTGCGGTTACGTATTGCGTGATGTTATCAAGCAGCGGCTTGTGCCGGGCTTCCCCAAAGGTCAGCGCCGTACTTTGCTCATCAGGTTTGTCGCCGCAGTGCAGGCGGCCATTGTTGTCCAGCGCAAACAGCAGCGGGCCATGTAACGCCGTTTTTTTCAGCGTCATGTTCTCGGGCAGCGTCAGCATTTTGGGGTGGGGATCGGTCTCCGCGAGGTTTGCCACATAGGCCACCTGCGGCTTTTTATCGTCGTCGCTCAGCAGCACCAGAGCATCGCGCTTCGGGCCTACCGCATAGTGATCGATTTTGTGCTCAAAATTGACCTTGATCGTGTCACCCACGGCGCTGCCAAGCTGTTTGTCGTCATTCACCCGCCACAGCATGCCGTCACTCTGGCGCGACAGGGAGGAGAGTTTATCGTCCTCGCCGGAGAGCGATTGCCAGGCGTTGGCGGCGCTGTCAAAACTATAGAGTTTCTTGTCGTGCAGGCGGTAGCGTGTACCGTCGCCGTCGGTGACGCTGTCCGTCAGGCGGTCGCGAATGCCCGTTTCCGGCAGGCGCACTTTCTCACCGCCAATCTCGACGGTCTGGCGATCGTGCCAGGAAAGATGCTGCCCGGCAGGCTCCAGGCTTGGGCGGCGCATAAATCCGCGATGAGGCTGGTGTACTTCTCGCCACTCTATTTTTTGCTGGCTGTGGCTGAGGGCAATAAACGCGCCGGGCTGGCTGCGCAGCGTCATCAGTCGCCCTTCTTTATCCAGCAAAACATGCTGATGGCCATCGTCGCTGGCCAGATGGTTTTGATAACGCAGCCGGTCGTGGCCGATGGTTTTTTCCATCAAAGCGTGAAGAGGCGCAGAGGTCGCGGGCGTATCAATCTCAAGCCGCCCTTTTTTATCGAGCGACAGCCGGGTTTCCAGCAGCATGTTTTTTTCTGGCTCAATCTCCGGCGGCAGTTCGGCAAAGTGGCTGCCGGGCGTCCCCACTTCATTACTGGGGATGGCGTTCGGGTCAGACACATCCGGCTGGCTGTAGAGGCTTGGACTAGTGGCGCGAGAAGCATTGGCGCTGGCCTGGCTATAGAGACTTGGGCTGCTGGCGCGCGAAGCGCTTGCCGTGACGGGGATCGTGATTTGCGCGGCTTCTTGTCCACCGCGATGCCGCCCTAAAAAACGGCTGAACATGCCTTTTTGCGGCGTCTGAGTTGTTGTCGCGCTCTGCCTTAACCCTCCAGGGGGCAGTGTAGCGCCCGCTTCGGCATGCACTGACCCGGACGCGGATTGCGTGGGTGCCGCCTTGCCTTGTTTTATCGCGGAGGAGCGTGACCGCCCCTGCTGTAAATCGGTAATTTCCCGGTCGCTTATGGCTCGCCCTGGCTTGATAAAAGCCGATATTCCTAATCCCATGCTGTTACCCCTTAACAGTCAAACACGTTCTCCGCTTAGTCAGTGGTAAGAATTCAGTTCCGGTTCCAGGATAAATTTTCTTTAACTCTGTGTAAAACCAGACAAAACCAGCCACAGCAAGGGCTGCAGCCCGGTTAAACGCTTAAATAAAATCAGAAAAAACCGATAGCCCCGGCGTTTTCCGACCGGAGAAAAAGCGGGAATGTTGCGGCAGATTGACCCATGACAAGGTCGGCAGCGGACGCCGCTCCCTATAATCGGCCTCCTTCCGCACAGGGGTAAATAACCGTGGATTATCAACTTAATTTCAACTGGCCAGAGTTTATGGAAACGTACTGGCAGAAAAAGCCGGTAGTGCTCAAAAATGCGCTGCCTGATTTTGTCGACCCTATCACGCCCGACGAACTTGCCGGCCTGGCAATGGAAAATGAAGTCGACAGCAGGCTGGTCAATTTTAAAGAGGGGAAATGGCACGCCAGCAATGGCCCCTTTGAACACTTTGATAATCTCGGCGAGACCGGCTGGTCGCTGCTGGCCCAGGCCGTTAACCACTGGCACGAACCCGCCGCCGCGCTGGTTCGCCCTTTCCGCGTGCTGCCGGACTGGCGGCTGGACGATCTGATGATCTCGTTTTCCGTGCCGGGCGGCGGCGTTGGCCCGCATATCGACAACTATGACGTGTTTATTATCCAGGGCATGGGCAGCCGCCGCTGGCGCGTGGGCGATAAGCTGCCGCTGAAGCAGTTTTGCCCGCACCCGGCGCTGCTGCACGTAGAGCCGTTCACGCCGATCATCGACGAAGATTTAGCCCCCGGAGATATCCTCTATATTCCGCCGGGCTTCCCGCACGACGGCTTCACCCATGAAACGGCCCTGAACTATTCCGTCGGCTTCCGCGGGCCAAACAGCCGCGATTTAATCAGCAGCTTTGCCGATTACGTGCTGGAAAATGATCTCGGCGGCGATCACTACAGCGACCCGGATCTCACCTGCCGGGCAAACTCTGGCAAAGTAGAAAACTACGAGCTGGAACGCCTGCGCGGCATGATGACGGCGTTGATTAGCCAGCCGGAAGCGTTCAACCAGTGGTTCGGCAGCTTTGTGACCACGCCGCGGCACGAACTGGACATTGCCTCTGCAGAGCCGCCTTACGAGCCAGCAGAAGTGGCCGCTGCGCTGGCTGGCGGAGAAGGGCTGATTCGCCTGAGCGGGCTGCGAGTTTTGCAGGTTGGCGAGAGTTTCTTCGTCAACAGCGAACCGCTGGATGTTAACCATCAGGGCGCAGCAGTGGCTATGTGCCGCTACACCCGGCTGACCAAAACGGAGCTGGGTGCTGCCGTGGAGGATGACGAATTTATCCGCCAGCTGACGGCGCTGATTAACCAGGGATACTGGTACTTCGAAGATTAAGTTTGCCCGTCTGAAACCTGGCTGTCAGGCACAGTTGCCCTTTCAAATATTCCCCTCACCCCGGCCCTCTCCCCAAAGGGGAGAGGGAGAAAACAACAAGCAGAACAGTACACAATCTATTCCCTCTCCTTTCCAGGGAGAGGGTTAGGGTGAGGGTAAAAAACCAGCAGCGATGCTGCGGTTTAAGTCAGTGCTGAACATAAAGCGAGGCACGGTTCCGGCTTAAATCGCCTCCGTTTTCTCTCCGACTGACCAGGGTCCGGCCGTCGGGAACGGCCGGAGGTTGAGAGCGTCGGGAACGCATCTCGGCCGACCCAGGACTGGGAGATAAAACGGAGGTCTGCCGCTTCAGCGGTCGATTTATTTCGCCGGGAGTCCGGGTTCTTAGGGGAGTGACGGTGACTCCCCTAAGACGTTCACCGGTGCGAGGGTTACATATAAAACAGAGCTGGAAGTGAACGGAACCTTAGCAAATCCTTCATAGAACATATTTGTAGCTAAGTAACGCAGAACAACGCCCGCCCAAAGAAGCCAAACTCACCAGAACTTACTACAGTTAGTAAGGGCCTCCCCTTAAGGTATCAGGTGACGATATGGCGCTTTATTCCATCGGAGAAGTGGCTGCGCTTTGCAATATTAATCCGGTAACCCTCCGGGCCTGGCAGCGGCGTTACGGGTTGCTCAAACCTAAGCGAAGCGACGGCGGCCATCGCTTGTTTGACTCCGCCGACATCGAGCGGATTCGCGAGATCCAAACCTGGATCGAGCAAGGCGTGCAGGTCAGCAAAGTCAAAAGGCTGCTCAGCGGCGAACACCGCGAAAAAGAGCACGCCTGGGGAGAGCGGCAGGAAACGCTGCTGCGTCATCTGCAAAGCGGTAACCCCAACCTGCTCCGAGCCTGGATAGCCGACATTGGGCGTATCTATCCGGCGCACACCCTGGTGCAACATCTCTATCTTCCGCTGCGTCGCCGCCTTTACGGGCAACAGATTGCGCTGTGCGCGCTGCTTAGCCTGCTGGATGGCGCCCTGATCAACTACATTGCGATGTGTATTGCCACCGCGCGCAAGCAAAACGGCAGAGATGCTTTAGTGGTGGGCTGGAACGTGCAGGACACAACGCGGCTGTGGATGGCGGCATGGATTGCCAGCCAGCAGGGTTGGCGGGTCGATGTGCTGGCTAATTCGCTGAGCAACCTGAAACCGGAGCTTTTTGACCGGCAAACGCTGCTGGTCTGGTGCGGTGACTGCCCCGGAGAACGGCAAATAGACCAGATAGAATCATGGCGTAGCGCAGGGCTGCCGGTGTTTGTGCTGGGCAATATCGAACGCAGACAGACTACAGAGTGACGGCGATAAAGAGGGAAAATCGGCTTTTTCCCTCTTCGTCACAATCAAAGGTTCATTAACAACCCCGCTTCCCTTTATAATCGCTTCGTTAACAAACGGAGCAACGGATGAAACTGTCAAAAATGGCCCTTGTGGGCGGAATGCTGGTTATGGCGATCGGCGGCATTGGCGGCGTGATGCTGGTCGGCTACATCGTTATTTTGCATGGCGCGTGACGTAACTTTCGAGGCGCTCAAACAGGCGGTCAGTGACAATTGCCGCCAGCGCCACCAGCACCGCGCCCTGAATCACATAGGCGGTGTTAAAGCCGCTTAGCCCGATAATAATCGGCGATCCCAGCGTGTTGGCGCCCACGGTAGACGCAATCGTCGCGGTGCCGATATTAATGATCACCGATGTCCTGATGCCCGCCAGAATGACCGGCGCGGCTAGCGGCAGTTCCACCTTACGCAGCATTTGCCCGCGGCTCATGCCGATGCCAAGCGCAATCTCGCGTGCGGATTCCGGCACCGCACCAATCCCCGCCAGCGTCCCCTGTAAAATCGGCAGCAAGCCGTAAATCACCAGCGCGATGATCGCCGGCTCTTGCCCAAACCCCATCATCGGCACCGCCACGGCTAATACGGCCACCGGCGGAAAAGTTTGCCCGGCGGCGGTAATGGTCTCCACCAGCGAACGAAACTCCTCCCCCGCCGGACGCGTGACCAGAATCCCCAGCCCCACGCCTATCACCACCGCAACCACGCTGGAAATCCCTACCAGCGTTAAGTGCGCCAGCGCCAGAGAGACAAAGCTGTCCTGCTGGTACATCGGCCTCGTCAGCTGCGGGAACAGCCAGCTAAACAGCCCGCTGGTGTAGGGCAGCAGCACCAGCAGCGCAACAAAAAGCGCGATAAGCCACAGCAGAGGATCACGCAGCAGGCGCATGTTCTCTCCTCCTGACCAGGTCGCTAAAGTGCAGCACGCCGCAGGGCTGATTCTGCGCATCCACCACCGGCAGTTTTTCGCACTGGCGGTCGATAAACAGCGAGAGCGCTTCGCGCAGCGTCATGTCGGCCCGGATAGGCTCACCTTCCAGGCGTTCATCGGCGCGAATGCTGTCCGCGACGTGACGCAGCGAAAGCAGCCGGACGCCCAGCTCGCTGCGGCCAAAGAAATCACGAACAAAATCGTTGGCCGGGTTAGTCAGCAGCTCCAGCGGTGTGCCCTGCTGGATAACTTTGCCGCCGTCCATCAGCACAATGTTGTCGGCAAGCGTTAAAGCTTCATCGATGTCGTGCGTCACCAGCACGATGGTGCGCCCCAGCAGCTGATGAATGCGGATCATCTCCTGCTGTAGCGTCGCGCGGGTAACCGGGTCCAGCGCACCAAAAGGCTCGTCCATCAGCAGCACTTCGGGGTCGGCCGCCAGCGCACGGGCCACGCCCACGCGCTGCTGCTGCCCGCCGGAAAGCTGATGCGGATAACGGTCGCGGAACTGCGCGGCGTCCAGGCCTAACAACTCCAGCAGCTCGTCAATACGTTCGGCCACCCTCGCTTTCGGCCATTTCAGCAGCTCAGGCACCGTGGCAATGTTCTGCGCCACCGTCCAGTGCGGGAACAGGCCGATGGACTGGATGGCGTAGCCCATGCGGCGGCGAAGCACTTTCGGGTCAAAGCTGCGGATTTCTTCCCCGGCAAAACGAATGCGCCCTTCGTCGTGCTCCACCAGCCGGTTGATCATCTTCAGCGTGGTGGACTTGCCTGAGCCGGAGGTGCCGATCAGCACGGTGAATTGCCCTTCACGGATGTTCAGCGTCAAATCACTGACCGCCGCTTCGCCGTGGAAGTATTTGCTGACGCGATCGAACTCGATCATTATTTTGCCTCCAGCAGAGAAATAAACAGCTTAAACAGCGCATCGACGATCACCGCCAGAGCGATAACCGGCATCACGCCAAGCAGAACCAGATCCAGCGCGCTGCTCAACAGCCCCTGGAAAATAATCGAGCCAAATCCGCCCGCGCCAATCAGCGCAGCGATCACGGCCATGCCGATAGTCTGCACGCAGACCACACGCAGGCTGCGGAGCAGCACCGGCAACGCCAGCGGCACTTCCGCTCGCCAGAAAATTTGCGCCCGCGACATGCCCATGCCCAGCGCGCTTTCCACGATGTTGCGCGGCACCTGCTGCAAACCCGCCACGACGCCGCGCACCAGCGGCAAGAGTGCATAAAGCACCAGCGCAATCAGCGCAGGCGCGACACCAATCCCGCTCACGCCAATTTTCCCCAGCCACGGCAGCCAGGCGGCAAGACCCGCCAGCGGCGCAATAAGCAGGCCGAACAGCGCCACGGACGGCACCGTCTGAATGACGTTGAGCAGAGAAAACACGCCGGATTGCCAGGCCGGGCGGCGATAGCACAGGAGTCCCAGCGGGACGCCAATCAGCAGCGCCGGAACCAGCGTACCGGCCAGCAGGGCCAGATGGCGGCTCAGGGCATCGTCAAACACATCCTGGCGGTTGACGTACTCCTTCATCAGCGAAAGATCGCTGAAATAGCCGGTTGCCAGCAGCGCGACGGGGACGACCCAGACCTGGAGATTCAGCAAGAGCCGCCACAAAGGGCTGGCCGTGAGGCGGTTAGCTGCATCGGCGCACAGCAACAGGCAAACCGCCAGCATCAGCCACAGGCCGCTGCCGGGAGAAGTACGCGCGAGGGAACTGCCCTCAAGGGCAAGCTGGCTCGCGGTGTGCCCCAGCAGTAAAAGCAGACCGATAAACAGCAGTTCGCCAGTGGCAATAATCACCAGTTGAGTGAGGGCGCGTGCGGGTGCCAGCGTCAGGCCAGCCAGCATCAGAAAAGGAATCGCCAGCCAGTAATGCAGCGTGCCGGGCAATTGAGTGATGCCCAGCGGCTCGCCGGAAACCAGGCGGTTAGGCGCATTGTTGATGATCGGGAGTAACATCAAGGCGGCCGCCAGCAGTAACACCAGCAGCAGCAGTACCCTGTTATGAATTTTTAGCAAACGTCATTCCAGCAGATTGATGACAAACAGCCGAAAACCGGCGTTTTCGACTGTTTGAGGCAGACCAGATAACGACGTGCATTTCGGGCTTTGAAGCACGAAGCACGCCGCCAGCAGGCTATTTAACAAAACCTTTTTGCTTTAAGTAATCAGCAGCCACTTTTTTGGCATCCTGACCTTCCACTGCAATTTTCGCGTTCAGTTGCTGCAGGGTTTTCTGGTCGAGGGAAGCAAAGACCGGTTTCAGCCAGTCGCCAATTTGCGGGTACTCTTTCAGCACGGCTTCACGCACCACGGCGGTTGGCGCAGAAACGGCCTGCACGCCTTTCGGGTCGGTGAGCGTTTCCAGGCCCAGGGCCGCAACCGGGCCGTCGGTACCGTAAGCCATCGCGGCATTAACGCCGGAGGTTTGCTGCGCCGCTGCTTTAATGGTTACCGCTGTGTCGCCCCCGGCCAGGGAAAGCAGTTGGCTTTGCTCCAGCTTAAAGCCGTAGGCTTTTTCGAAGGCCGGCAGCGCGTCGGAGCGCTCGATAAACTCGGCGGAAGCCGCCAGCTTAAAGGTGCCGCCCTTTTTCAGGTATTCGCTGAGGTCGGCCAGCGAAACCAGGTGGTTTTTCTCCGCCAAATCCTTACGTACCGCGATAGTGTAAGTGTTATTGGCCGGGGCCGGCGTCAGCCAGACCAGATGGTTTTTTTCGTAATCCAGTTGCTTAACTTTTTCATAGCCTTTTTGGGCATCTTTCCAGGCCGGATCGTTTTCAGTTTTAAAGAAGAACGCACCGTTGCCGGTATATTCCGGGTAAATATCCAGCTCACCGGAGGTAATAGCCCCGCGCACAACCGGGGTTGTTCCGAGCTGGACTTTGTTGACGGTTTTTACGTCATGGCTTTCCAGCACCTGCAAAATAATATTGCCGAGCAAAGAGCCTTCGGTGTCAATTTTCGAGCCGACTTTCACCGGTTCAGCCGCCTGTGCACCTGCCGCCAACATCACTAACCCTGCCAAACCCCAACGTGTTGATATGTTCATAGTTATTCCTCGTTGTTCTTTACTTAAAAATCATGCAGTAAACAAAGAATAGCCGAGTTTGAATCGGCTGGGGAAAGCACTAAGCGGTATATGATATGCGAACTCGTTTGGACAGGCAGGCCGCCGCAAGCGCCATCATCAACGCCTCAACGCTCGGGCTAAAGCCCTACACTTATTGCCATTTATATTTTTTTTACCCGCCTCCTGGGCTTTTTTACCTTCTTTTTATACGCCAGTGAATATGCTCTTTTCGTCGCCGAGAGGCTTAGAAAAAGACCGCCATGAACTCACTCATTCACCACTCACTCGTTAAAAATATTTTTACGCTTTTCGCTTTTCCGCAAGCCTCATCCAATGAAGAATCCGTCGGCCAGTCAGCGCGGCAAAAGCCAGCGGCGGAGCGAGCTAAAGAGTTTGCCGAAGAGGTGCAGCGCTACCTGCAGCGTCACCCAGAGACAAAGCACGTTGATATTTACCTCAATGACGTCAACGGGGCTTTTCGCGGTAAACGTATCGCGGTAGACAGCCTGCTGTCGCTCTCTGCCGGCTGCTATTTCCCGCAGTCCGTTTACGCGATGGATCACGAGGGCAAGCCGTTTAGCCAGGCATCGGCCAGCGAGGAATACGACGAGCCCGACGGGCTTTGCCTGCCGGTGGTGGGGACGCTGCGGCCCTGCGCCCACGACCCGAAGCACAACGCGCAGCTGCTGTTGACCATGAAGCAGAGCGACGGCAGCGGCTACGCGCTGGAACCCAGAGTGGTGCTGGAAAATGTCCTGCAGAAATTTCATTACCACGGCCTGTACCCGGTCGCCGCGCCGGAAATAGAGTTTTATCTGGTCAGCAAAGCCCAACAGGACGTGCCAGCCCAGGGTTGTTTTTATATGCCCGTCCCTTCCGACTACACCGCTTTTATTGAAGCGCTGGAGCAGGCCGCTGCCGACCAAAAACTGCCGCTGAGCGGTATCGTCTGCGAAGCGGAAGCCGGGCAGTTTGAGCTGAACCTGAAGCATGGCAAAGACATCGTTGGCGTGTGCGAAAGCGTGCTGGCGCTGCGCCGCCTGACCAGCATCGTGGCCGATAAGTTTGGCTATCAGGCCAACTTTATGGCGAAGCCGTTTTCGCACCTGGCCGGAAACGGCCTGCATTTTCATATCAGCCTGAATGACCGTAAAGGCGACAACGTTTTTGCCTCCCCGGCGGAAAACCTGAACGAAATGACCCAGCTCTGCCTGGCGGGGATGCTGCAAACCATGCCCGCCGCAGTGGCCGTTATCGCCCCGCACGTTAACTCTTTCAGGCGGCTGCGTAAAAATCTTAACGAGCCGCTGTTCAGCTCCTGGGGCTACAACAAGCGCAGCGCCGCCTTGCGCATCCCCTGCTCCGACGACGGCAACCGCCGCATTGAGTACCGCCTCGCCGGGGCCGACGTGAACCCTTATCTGGCGATGGCCGCTATTCTGACCGGCATGCTTTACGGGCTGGAAAATATCGACAGCGATACCCTGAAAAATTCGGCGCTGTTTGCCCCTGAGCTGCCGCTGTTCCAGCACGTTGCAATCGAAGAATTTCAGCAAAGCCATTACATGACCGAAAGCCTTGGGGAAGCGTTTTCCCGCCAGTGGGTGACCCACAAACTGTCGGAACTGGCGTGGTTTGAAACTATCGTGACCCAGGAAGAAGCGGCGCTGTCCCGCTAACGCCCGTGAACTATCAACCTGAATGCTAACCTGAGGTGATGTATGTCTCGTCTTATTATGCTGTCTAATCGCTGCGAACCAGACCGCGGGCAGCGCGGCGATCCTCTGCTTCCGGTCCTTCATGCCGTTCTGAAGAAACATTCGGGCCTGTGGTTTGGCTGGAACGGTGAAATAGCCGCAGGAAATAAGCAAAGAAAAGAGCGTTTTTTCAGCCAGCCGGGCTACCAGCAATACAGCTGGGCGCTGACGCCCAACGAGTATGACAACTTTTACCAGGGCTATATTCATCAGGTGCTGTGGCCGGTTTTTCATAATCGCCCGGACTTGATCCACTATAAAAAAGAGTATTTCACCACCTGGAAAAACTATAACCATGACGTAAAAGCCCGGGTGGTTGCCAAAATTGAGCCTGACGACCTGGTCTGGGTGCAGGACTACCATCTGCTGTTCACCGGCAAGATGATCAAAGAGGATGGCTACACCAACCGCTGCGGCTTCTTCCTGCATCAGCCCTTCCCGCCAGGCGATGTGCTGCGATCGGTGCCTGAACACGACAGCCTGATGCAGGCGTTATTCAGCTACGATCTGCTCGGCTTCCAGTCGAGCGGAGATGTGAATAATTTCCTCGCCTATGCGCTGCGGTTTTACCGCGTGGAGCGGATGGCAGATAATCTTATTCAGCTTAACGGGCACACTATCAGGCTGGGGATTTTCCCCTGCGGCGTGGATAAAACCCTGCCGCCGCTTTCGCACACCAACGCCGAAGCGGTGCGGAACTACCCTCGCCAGATAGTGATCAGCAACGACACGATCAGCGATATCAGCGGCGTGCATTGCCACCTGAATACGATGGAAACGTTTCTAAGCACGCACCCGGAGTACCTGCGTGACGTCAGCCTGCTGCAAATTTCTGACGCTTCAAGGGGCTATTCGTGGTCGGCGCGGGATCTCTGCGACCAGCTTGAGCACCAGTGCGCAGACATTAACGCCCGCTTTGGGGATTCAGGCTGGTACCCCATCAACTATATTCGCAACCATCTGTGCCATTCCGATTTGATTTACGCGTTTTACCGTAACGCCCACGTGGCGATGTTCACCCCGCTTTCTGAGGGGATGAGCCTGGAGGCAAAAGCCTTTGTTCTCGCGCAGGATGTCGAAGACCCCGGCGTGCTGATGCTGTCGGCCCTGACCGGCACGGCGGAACAGCTGACGGATGCGGTGTTGATCAATCCCTACGATGCCAACGAAGCAAGCCATGCGCTTTATTCCGCGCTGACGATGCCGCTGCACGAGCGCAAACGCCGTCACCAGCAGCTGCTAGCCAAAGTGGAAAGATACGACAGCCAGTGGTGGGCCAGAGCTTTTCTTGATTCACTGAGCGCTGAGCCTGCCCCGGCACCTGCGACGGTGATCCCTTTCCGCGCTTCTCACCACGGGATTTTTACGCCGCAGAATTTGTATTGATGGTTTCCGGGGGGCTTATGGTAGCAAATACCCGCGATTATGCAGGGTCGGCTAAGGTTCCGTTCACTTTGAATCCTGTTTTATTTGCAGCCCCCACACCGGTGAACGTCTTAGGGGAGTCACCGTCACTCCCCTAAGAACCCGGACTCCCGGCGAAATAAATCGACCGCTGAAGCGGCAGACCTCCGTTTTATCTCCCAGTCCTGGGTCGGCTGAGATGCGTTCCCGACGCTCTCAGCCTCCGGCCGTTCCCGACGGCCGGACCCTGGCCAGTCGGAGAGAAAACGAAGGCGATTTAAGCCGGAACCGTGCCTCGCTTCAAGCTCATAGCCACACGGAACGTTAACGTTGCTGCAAGTCTTACAGCCACGCCCTTGCTCCCGGCTCTCAGCGCCCCCGGTTATGACCCAACTCAGGCGGGGTTGAGCTGTCGGGAACAGCGAAAGAGAGCGATCGTCGGGAACGAATCGTGAACGACCCCGAATGTTTGGGTGATGGCCGGTGGGTTTACCGCTTCAGCGGCGATGAGCTCGCCGGGCGCCGGGGGTTGTCAGGGGGCATGGCGTAATGCCACCTGACACGTTCACCGGGCTCTGAGCGTATATGGGAAATCGATCTACGGGTGAACGGAAAATTGAAAGGTTAAAATAGGGACTCCGGCCACCTCAAAGAACAAGCAATTAAATGCATACATAACAAATGGTTAAATTAAAAAAATCTAGCCAACTCTCGCGCGAATTCTAATCTCAATCACAATGCTGTCATCAACCACGGCCTCAAATTTATCCATATTAAAGGCGGCGCGAGAGATAACCGTTGTGGCACGTAAAGAGAGAGCATTTGAGCCTGAAGTTAATGCGGGTGCGTTATCCAGAAGCGCCTCCAAAACCACCGGACGCTGAACATTCTTTACCTGCAGCAGGCCAAAAATCCGGTAACGCCCGTTGCCATGGGCAACAACCCTGGTGCTGGTAAACGTGAGCATCGGATAATGTGCGGTATCAAAGAATAGCCCGCCCTGCAGCTGATACGTCAACAGGCTGTTGGAAGCCTGAAGCGTCGCGGCAGGGATATGTACGCTGATGCTGTCGTGCATATCGTTCCCTGCATCCAGCAAAAGTGAGCCAGTGACACCGTCGAGGTGCGCCTGAGAAGTCCCGCCAAAAGCGCGCCATGAAAGTTCTATCGCGGTTTGCGGCGTGAGGATGCTGTAGCTTTCCGGCGCGGCATACAGCCAGGGACTGAACGACAGGCCAAGGATTATTTTCAGAAGAATACGCAACATGGAGTATTTCCGGTAGCGGACATACTCAGCTAACGTTTCACTCCCGTATTTTATTCATATTTATTTTTATTAATTTTTTGTTGATGCGAAAAACTATAAAAACCAGACAAGCCAGTGAAGTTAGACGTCTAATATCTTAATAACCACACAAAAACAATTACACCAAAATTAATACACTTGATTACATTAATTCCAGAAGAAGATATTTAAAGTTTAAAAAGTCAGTGTCACATTGTGGGTCCCTCACCCTACTCCTCGTGGCAGCGAGACATAATAAAATGTTAAACATTGATGATAAGAATATTACCCAGTCAGTGCTCTCAAAAATTTCAATCCCCACCGACGACCGTATGTGTGGGGGGGAAATCATTTCTGCACTGATCGGAGTCGGATTTAAATAAGAGGAAAGCTTTGGCTGGCGCGGTCTGGAAAGGAATTTAGAGGTTTTGCACTGCGCGAGTAAAAATGATTTTATTTTGAGTTTTTTGTACTGAATTCTGCACTCGTCTGATCTAAGTTTAATACGGTTTAAACTTAATTTAAAAAACGAGAGACATAACAATCACACTGTCCAAAAATTAATCCCACTTGCGGTGGGAGGGTTACTTATACAAGTTATCCAGCCTGCTGTTTTGTATGCGGGGAAGTCAACTCGTCTTCTGTGAATCCTGGATGTGCCCCCTTTTTAATCTGATCATATAGCCGCAATACCCGTGCTCTTTCATTTTCAGGAAGCATAGAGAATTCCGAGATCGAAGAAATACCGGCTAAGGCATTCATAATACCAGATACGCCGTGTTCGACTATCGCAGAAGCGAGACTTCCTCTTTGCTCATCAGTCATCATACTGATGACGTGAGTCATTCCATTGTCGTACTTTAATGCGTTTTCGATACGATCAGTAGTCGGAGCTTCACCAGTGATGAGCCAAGTCATCGGGGCATCACATGCCTCAGCTATGGCTTGAATTTTGTCTATCCCAGGAAAGCTCCTCCCTTTCAGATAGCTCCTTACTGCCGATTCAGATATGCCACATTTGGCGGCGAGAGTAACGTTTGGCATGCCATTCATCGCTACCTTAAGACGTTCAGAGAATCGGTTTATTCCCTGCATGACAATAAACCGCTCGCGGTTTTTTGTGTTAGTACCGGTTTTTTCCATATAACTACCTGAAAAATAATACGATTGCATGAGTCGCTCTATTTTACGAATAAACCACTTGCAATCGGTTTATTGTGCGACTAAATTGTGTATATCCGATAACCGATAGTGATTATCGGTTTAGATAAACGATTGAGGATTACATAATGCAGGTGCAGAAACAAGATTTGACCAGCCTGTTTGTCGATATAGGGCAGGATTGGTCATCCAGAGCCATCGGCCTGGCGCTCGCCCGGAAAGGCTTAAGCATTAACGATCTTGAGAAGGAGTTGTCGCTCGGAAAGAATGGTATTCGTAACGTGTTCTATCGAGAGTGCCCTCGATATGAGCAGGCAATCGCACAAAAAATCGGATTGCATCCAAGTGTGATATGGCCCAGTCGCTATGCTTCTGACGATCACGCGGCCTGACCGGGGGTATGAATATGTCTATCTGGTTAACGGCAAAAGAATGCCTCTCCCTGCCAGGGATGCCTGGAATGGAACACAACGTCCGCAATCGACTTGATAAGATCGCCAGCAATAGTCCTGAACTTCGCCGCCGCAGGACTGGCACCAAGGCATTTGAATACCACGTTGATTGCCTGCCAGCGGCGGTGCGCGAAGTTGTTCTTGCCCGTCGTGCTGAGGCGGTGCTGCAGAAGCCTGAGGTGCAGGAGCAGTTACCGCTGGAACCTGCAGTGCCTGCGGTCAAAGGACACGCTGAGAGGCTTCGCGTTAGCGTTGAGCTGGAAGTGATGCGCAAGTGCCCCGCATTGCTGGAGCGTCAGCTTGGGTCTCTGACCGATAAACAGCGTAAAACGGGTGATGCCCGTATGACCCTGGTGGCCGAAGTTCGCCGTCTGATGGGTGAGTTGAGTATGAGTCGCAAAGATGCAGTGACGCTGATTTCTGCCCGCTCCCGCGAAGGGACGCTGCCGGAGCGTGTTCAGCAGGCTGCTGATATTGCTAATGCCCGCAAGGGTGTGACGCGTACCGGCGTCAGCGTGCGTTCGCTGCAGCAGTGGGTCTCCGATGCCATGACCACCCGGACCGCAGGTGAGCGGATGGCCATTATGGCGCCAGCCAAAATTAAGGCCAAGCCCGCAGAGGCTTATCCGTGGCTGTCTGATTTCATGCGGTTTTATCGCGACCCGGCCCGCCCTTCCGTCGCGATGGCGTATGAGCGATTTGAAGCCGAGTGGTACCTGGTGAATGCCGGGAATGAGGTGATGCTGTCGATGCTGCCCCGGGTTGATACCGTGCGTTATGCTCTCAGCAAAATCCCTAAAGCTGAACGAGAGCGTGGACGCCGGACGGGGTCAGATTATAAGTCCCTGTTGCCGCATGTGCGCCGTGACTGGGAGAAATTATCGGCCAATAGCGTCTGGATTGGTGATGGCCACGGCATGAAGATGGAGGTCATTAATCCGGCAACCGGTAAGCCATTCCGTCCTGAGGTTACGCTGGTGATCGATGGTCGTACACGCGTAGTGGTCGGCTGGAGCCTGGCGGTGTCCGAAAGCCAGATAGCCGTCGGTGATGCCATACGCAATGCTATTACTCACTACGGCGTGCCGCTGATGTATTACTCCGATAACGGTGGCGGTGAGAAGAATAAGGTTTTTGATGCCGATGTGACGGGAATATTTTCTCGTCTGGAGATTGAGCACCCGACCGGCATTCCGGGAAACCCACAGGCGCGCGGCATTATTGAACGTCTGAACCAGGAAATTCCAAAGCGTGCGGCCATGAAATTTGGTTCCTGGGTAGGTAAGTCCGGTGACCGGGAGACGCAGCGCAAGTACGTCAAAGCAGTGGAGTCGGCGGTGACCGCCATTGAAAACGGCAAAGAGTTGAATGAGCGGCAGGTGGCAGCGATGCGCAAGGTGCCAACGTGGGAGCAGCTCATTGAAGAGATTGGGCGCCAGATGGAGCGGCACAACAACCGGCCACACAGCAGCCTGCCGGTGCGGGAGAACGGTGAGTGCTGGTCACCACTGGCGTACCGCAATCATGTGCTTAAAGAAGAGAAAACGGACATTGAAATGCTCACTACGGCGGAACTGCACGAGATGTTCCGGCCAGAGAAAATCTGTACTGCGGTGCGAGGTGAGGTTCAGCTGTTCAGAAATATCTACTTCAGCACTGAACTCAGCAGAGTCGAGGGTGAAAAGGTTCGGGTCTGCTATGACATTCACGATCCGCAGACAGTCATTATCCGCCATATGGACGGTTCATGGATCTGCGATGCCATCTGGAATGGCAATAAGGTTTCTGCATTCCCTGAAGCCCGCGAGGCGCAGCTTAAAGAGAAGCGGGTCAGACGCAGCGTTAAGAAAATGGAAGATAAGATTCGTCGGAGGAAGGAAGAGCTTCGCCCGGCAATTGAGCTGAAACCCGAAATCGATATCAGCCTGTTTTCCGCACCCAATTCAAATAAAGAACCTGACCAGGTTTATTTATTCGAATCCGATTATGAACATGATTTAAAGAAAGCCGGTAATCACCGGTAAGGGATTGAAATGAATGTAAAAGAGAAATTACTCCAGATTCTGGAGCGGCCCAGCTATACCCAAAAAACGGTGGCGACGAAAACAGGGCTCAGTGCTACGGCAGTCTCTCAATATCTGAAGGGGGCCTATAAAGGCAATATCGCCAATGTGGAAGCGGCGCTGACTGATTTTATTAATCGGGAAGAGTGTCGCACTAACCGCCGGGAAGTGAGGGCGACCTTTGTTCCCACCCAACTGGCCATGCGGGCGCTGTCGCTCATCACCGACACTCATATAGATGGCGATATCGGCGTGATATACGGCCCGGCTGGGATGGGTAAGAGCATGGTTTTACGGGAATATTCGTACAAAAGTAAAGGCGCGATCCTGATTGAGGCTGACCCCGGTTGTACGGCGCGGGTGCTGCTGCAGGAGCTGTGTACCCGTCTGGGGGTTAAGCGCACCGGCAATATCCATGAGCTGAGCGAGGAATGTATCCAGGCGCTCACCGGCACCGGCTGGGTGATTCTGGTGGATGAAGCAGAGCTGCTGCCCTACCGGGCACTGGAAGTGTTGCGCCGCATTCACGACCGTTCCGGGGTGGCCATCGTGCTGGCCGGGATGCCGCGCCTGCTGATTAACCTGCGCGGCTCTCGCGGGGAGTTCGCCCAGCTCTACAGCCGCGTGGGGATGTGTCTGAACCTTGAGACCCACAAGGATAAATTCGAGCAGGAAGACTTCAACCGCATTCTGGGCAGTCTGCTGGCGGACGGCGATGAAGACAGCCTGACACAGCCGGAGCTGGCAGAGGCGTTCTTCCGCTGCTCGAAGGGGAATTACCGCCGCATGTTCAAGCTGGCGCGGGGTGTGGTGCGGGCCAGTGCCATCAGAGACCAGGGACTGAGCGTGAAGCTGATCGAGTCCTATGCACAGATGCTTATTCACTAGTTTTTACTGTTGGGCGAATTAGCTTATATGACGGCTCTCCTCTTGCCTTCTGGATTTTGTTTAGTTCGTTAATCGTACCAGCTAGTTGCGTAACCAAACGCAGACGTTCTTCGCCCTGATAGATATCAAGACGTGATTGGTAGGCTTTATAAATTTCGGGGTGGTCTTTGCTGGCAGCCTTAGCTGATTCGAGAATTAGGCGTTGGATTGATTCATAACTAATTATTTGGTTTTGAATCAACAGGCTAATCAAGTCATCAATTATGTCATCGGTGACGAGGCTGTGATTGGCGAGAGATTCAAATTCAGACTTGTTCATATTCAGACCTTATTTAATGAGAGATCGGAATAGTAAAACGAGTAAATCAATATTGTTAGTGAAATGAGGTAGTCATGGAAAAACAAACTGTTAACTGGCGTCACTCGCGTGCGCGTTCGGAAATCCACTCCCACGGTGGGCGGGTTACCGGCTGGCATCGCGGTTTCCCGATCGTCTATGCCCTGCCACCGCTCAGTGGCCCTGTATGGCCTGTGACGGAACTGATTGAAGTGCTGGACGGTGTCCGCAAAGTCACCCGGACATCAAATATCGACGGCTGCACTGTTATCTGGGGGTAGTTATGTCGGCCACAACTGAAAGGCGTTATCTGGATTTTATAGCGCGAGCAAAAAGTAATGGTGCTGCGATGCTGTCTTTTCATTGCCCGCACTGCAACAGCGAAATATTAACCCCTGCAGCCCCGGTTGGCGATGCATGGAACAGCATGAGCACCTGCCCATACTGCGAGGGTTTGTTTATGAAGGTTACGACTAATCATTGCGTTAAAACCGGCGTTTTAAGTCCGGACGCCACCGTTATCTGGGGTGAGTAATGGCAGTGAAATTAGAGGTCACCATTGCGGTGAGCGAGAGTGGCGATTTGGATTTTCGTTTTGAGTTTGAAGACAAAGATATGCGCGACAAGCTGGAGCGTAATATCGCGGAATCCATGGCTGCAGCTTGCCTTAATGAGTTGAAAATACTGGGTAAAACTGACGAGGGAAATAATTAACTATGTCCGTCACGATAATTATCAAAGTGATCCATACCGAAAAGGGGATTGTGCTTGCCCCTGAGATTCAGGCCCCGGCCAATGGTCACTGCCAGCATGAAATGTTGTTTGCCACTGCGACTGTGGCGGCTGCCATCGACGCAGCAAAAGACCTGAATGAAAAATTCAGCAAACTGGAAAATAAACCCGGAGAAAAGAAACATGTCCATTAATAACCGAAATGAAATTGTTCCTGAAGGCTATATGAAAGACCGCAAGGGCCGTCTGGTGCCGGTTGAGCAGGTCTCTGACTATGACCGTGAGATGGACGACTTTGTCCGCGCCCGTGTCGCTGAAGCAAAAGTGAAGAGTCAGGCGATGGCCGACTTTAAACGTCAGTCGTTTGGTGACTGCTACGCCTGGATAGAGCTGGCGGCGGAGAAGTTCGGGCGCAAGCCAGGTGGGCTTAAAGGGAATGTCACCTTCTCCAGCTTTGACGGTAGCCAGCAGATTAAGATTGCCGTGCAGGACAAGCTGACCTTTGGCCCGGAGCTGCA
>NZ_FXAS01000140.1:0-1058 GCF_900177785.1 Cedecea sp. NFIX57
CTGACCGCTGCAATCACTACCGTTCTGGCTAAAACCTACGGTGGTTCTGCTCGTGCATTCGACCAGATCGATAACGCACCAGAAGAAAAAGCTCGTGGTATCACCATCAACACTTCCCACGTTGAGTACGACACCCCGACTCGTCACTACGCGCACGTTGACTGCCCAGGGCACGCCGACTACGTGAAAAACATGATCACCGGTGCTGCTCAGATGGACGGTGCTATCCTGGTTGTTGCTGCGACTGACGGCCCTATGCCTCAGACCCGTGAGCACATCCTGCTGGGCCGTCAGGTTGGCGTTCCTTACATCATCGTGTTCCTGAACAAATGCGACATGGTTGATGATGAAGAGCTGCTGGAACTGGTTGAAATGGAAGTTCGTGAACTTCTGTCCCAGTACGACTTCCCAGGCGATGACACTCCAATCATCCGTGGTTCTGCTCTGAAAGCGCTGGAAGGCGAAGCAGAGTGGGAAGCTAAAATCGTTGAACTGGCTGGCTTCCTGGATTCTTACATCCCAGAACCAGTACGTGCAATCGATCTGCCGTTCCTGCTGCCAATCGAAGACGTATTCTCCATCTCCGGTCGTGGTACCGTTGTTACCGGTCGTGTAGAGCGCGGTATCGTTAAAGTGGGTGAAGAAGTTGAAATCGTTGGTATCAAAGATACTGCGAAATCTACCTGTACCGGCGTTGAAATGTTCCGCAAACTGCTGGACGAAGGCCGTGCTGGTGAGAACGTAGGTGTTCTGCTGCGTGGTATCAAACGTGAAGAAATCGAACGTGGTCAGGTACTGGCTAAGCCAGGCTCTATCAAGCCACACACCAAGTTCGAATCTGAAGTGTACATCCTGTCCAAAGACGAAGGCGGCCGTCATACTCCGTTCTTCAAAGGCTACCGTCCACAGTTCTACTTCCGTACAACTGACGTGACCGGTACCATCGAACTGCCAGAAGGCGTAGAGATGGTAATGCCAGGCGACAACATCAAAATGGTTGTTACCCTGATCCACCCAATCGCGATGGACGACGGTCTGCGTTTCGCAATCCGTGAAGG
>NZ_FXAS01000020.1:0-93515 GCF_900177785.1 Cedecea sp. NFIX57
TCGCCGATTTCGATCATCCGGCAATATATTGAGCAACAGCAAACACCAGGTTAGGTGGAAAACCGTGCCTTATATCCCCGCCCTGAAGGACGGGGCTTTACGGCACACCGGGTAATTTGCCGTTGCCAGAACGTCTGGGTCAGCGTTTTTTCAACCGCTTCAAGGCCCTGTAACAGGGGAACACCAGAATGCTGAGACAGCGTTAGTACGGTAAATATCTGGCTGAGTAGCTGGCCTCGCCTCAAGGGAGCAATCACCGGTATTTTTAACAGCAGTAATTGTTCTTTTTCTCGAACAACGGGTCGTGTACGGCGAAGCCACCAGCCGATAACCGCTAAGAGCATAAAGGTTAAAAACCACCATCCCCCTTGAGACGTTGCCCACTCTGAAAGGCTCATTACTGCTTGGGTGATAGTGGGCAGCGGCGCGTTAAAAGAACGATAAATATTGGCAAACTCAGGCAGAACAAACCCAACCATACCTGCGGTTACCAACAGTGCAACAATCAAAATAAAGAGCGGATACCGCAGGGCTTTCACAACCTTTTTGGTCAGTTGGTATTGTTGTTCTTGTTGCTCGGCCAGTCGCTGGCAGCACTCAGCAAGCCTTCCCGTCAGCTCTCCGGTATGCAGCAAGGCAATAAACAGGGGCGGGAAGATATGGGGCCATTGCTTAAGCGTTTCCGAAAACGGTATCCCCTGCGCTACCTGTCGCTCTATGTGCTGTAATAATGCTGACCATGCAGGTTTTGGGTGCTGGCGGGCTATGAGCAACAGCGCGTCAGTTAAGGCGATACCTGCATGGAGCAGCGCTGCAAGTTGCCGGACAACGTCAATTTTGTGCTGAATATGCCAACAGGATTTTCCTGACAGAGAGGATTTTTTAACGGACAGGAGCTGAAGCTGCTGTTGAGCAAGTTCCTCCTCAAGCGAAGCGCGTTCGTCGGCAAGCGATTCACCGCTCTTGAGCTGGCCTTCGTTGTCTATGGCTTCCCAGCGCCAAAGCAGAGGCTTAGACATTTGGCACACCTAGCACACGGTAAACCTCCTCCAACGTTGTATGGCCTTGTTCTACGGCGACGCAGCCACTTTCGAAAAGCGTACTCATCCCTTGCTCTTTAGCGAGACTTTGAATGTTACTTGCGGGTTTGCTTTCTGTGATGGCTTGCCTTAAGTCGGTGGATAGCGGCAGGATTTCAAATAACGCTGTTCGCCCATAATATCCTCCGTAGCAACGTTCACATCCTGTCGCATGCCAATTGGGCAGTGCGGAAGGCCAAATGTGCGCAGGTAATGTTATGGCTGGCTCGTGGTGTGTTCTGCAGTGAGGGCAAAGTTTTCTGACTAGCCTTTGAGCCACGATGAGATTCACCGCAGACGCGATCATCCAGCGAGGAATGGCCATTTGCTCCAGGCGGACAAGCGTTTCAACGGTGGAGTTGGTGTGCAATGTCGATAAAACCAGGTGCCCGGTCTGGGCAGCTTTGATGGCAATTTCTGCTGTTTCTCCATCCCTGATTTCACCGACCATAATGACGTCTGGATCCTGCCTCAGCAACGCTCGCAGGACGTTCTGGAAGGTGAGGCCGGCCTTAGGGTTTATCTGCGTCTGATTCAGCCCTTCCTGTGGGATTTCTATTGGGTCTTCTACGCTGCAGACGTTGATGCCTGGTTGGTTAAGCGCCGTTAGGGCACTGTAGAGCGTAATGGTTTTTCCGCTGCCCGTTGGACCGGTTACCAGAATCATGCCCTGCGGGGCCTGGAGCGATTGCTCAAGTTGTTTTGTTCCATCTTCTGACATGCCCAGTGAGTGAATATCCATATGCTGTTTGCCCTGCTGAAGAAGCCGTAAAACGACCTTTTCTCCATAACGGCAGGGCAGCGTCGAGACGCGAAATGACGCTTTTACGTCCTCAGTCAGGTAGTCCATTTGCCCATCCTGCGGAAGTCGCTTTTCTGCGATATCCAGGTTAGCAAGAATTTTGAGCCTTGCAGTGACGGGCGTGGCCATTGCCTGAGGCAGTAGCGGCTGGCATTGCAGCACGCCGTCAATGCGAAGCCGGATTCGATAGGCATTCTCGAAAGGCTCAAAATGGATATCGGATGCACGTTGCTGTACGGCGGTGGCAAGGGCTGTATTTAAGAGTGCGACCACTGAAGTGCTGCGATCGTGTTCCGAAGGTTGAGAGGGCTCCCGCGTTTGCCATTTCTCAAGCCGCTCAATGGGCCAGATCTCTACATCAATGTGTTTATCACAAAGAAAACGGAGTGCTTCGTACATTTGCTCGTTTGGGGCTTCTATAGCAGCAATTCGCACTGTGTCGGGTGTTTCTTCTACGAATATGGCGTTGTAGTGCTGGCATAGGGCGTTAAGCTGTTCTTTTGTGCTCATTTGCTACCCCCCCGCTTGCGTTGCGTTAAAGCGAAATACATCTTCACAGGCTTGTTTTAGCGGCGATCCGTTTTCAGCATTACAAACCCTTGCCCAGCCAGTTACGCCGTTCGCATCGCTCCACTGAGGGGTGAACGTTACCGCCAGCCCGTTCAGGGACTCCTGGCCGTTGAGCGTCACAATGCCGCTGGCAACGCTCATTGAACTGATGTAGCGCGTCGTTTGGGTTTCAGCGATGCCGTTACTGCCGGCATTGCAACCGGAGAGTCCCCCACGTTCGATGGCACAAAGCTCGACGGCGGTACGATAGGGGAGGAAGGTTTGCAGCATATCGGTCAATGCTGCTTTACTAAGGTAGTTTTGATAGCCTGGAATACCGATGGCGCTAAGAATGGCGATGATGCCTATCACCACCATGAGCTCAATTAGCGTAAATCCTTTTTGCTTGTTCATCTGTCGCTCCTTTTGGTTAGAGAGCAACACTGTGCTGAACAGGCTAAGCAATAGCGAACAGGGAAGCGGGGATTCGGGAAATGCCTTCCGCGTTAGTTGACGCAGTTGTATGTATCGACAATCAAAATGGAAGTCAGTACGCAAAAAGCGGGCGCAACACAGGTTGGCCCGCTGTGGTGTTGCATTAGCGGAAGCGCATAGACAAGTCGAGGGCGCGTATGTGCTTAGTCAGAGCCCCCACAGAGATGTAGTCCACGCCCGTATCAGCGAAGGTTCTCAGCGTCTCTTTGGTCACATTGCCCGAGACCTCCAGGCGCGCTTTCCCTTGAGTAAGTGCCACAGCCTCACGCATTTTCTCAACGGTAAAGTTGTCCAGCATGATGATGTCAGCCCCGGCTTTTAGTGCCTGGTCCAGTTCATCGAGAGACTCAACTTCCACTTCTACCGGCACGTCCGGATGCATCCAGAATGCTTTCTCCACGGCCTGACGGATAGAGCCGGAAGCGATAATGTGGTTTTCTTTGATCAGGAAAGCATCGGAAAGGCCGAGGCGATGGTTGCTGCCCCCGCCGCATAGCACGGCATATTTCAGTGCGGTGCGCAGGCCAGGAAGCGTTTTACGGGTATCCAGCAACTGCGTTTTAGTGCCCTCAAGCAGCGCCACGTAACTGTGAACTTCGCTGGCTACGCCTGAGAGCGTTTGCACGAAGTTCAAGGCCGTTCTTTCTCCGGTCAGGAGAATGCGGGCTGGGCCATTGAGCTCAAAAAGTGGCTGATTGATGCTGACTTCAGCACCATCTTCAACATGCCAGGTCACCGTCACGTCGCCGCCAAGCTGAATAAAGACTTCTTCTACCCAGCGTTTACCGCAAAAAATGCCATTTTCACGGGTGATAACGACCGCATGAGACGTGCTTTCTGGGGGTAATAGTTGTGCCGTGATGTCGTTATTCGGGTCGACTTCACCCCCCAGATCTTCCCGCAGCGCCTGGGATACGGCGAGAGGGATATCAAGGGTAATTCGTTCGAGCAGCTCGTCACGTCGGCGGTCAGGATTATAACGGCGGGGCGGCATGATAAAACTCCGGAATGAATAAGTTAGTATCGTTTCATGCTACTCTGAAGCGACTTCAAGTACCACTCTAAGGAGAACCTCTCATGCAGCTTAAAGACGGCTGGCTGGTGGGGGTAAAACATCTGCCATCCCCGCATTGTGACGGCCGACCGGAAGAGGAAAATCCCTCGTTGCTGGTGGTGCACAATATCAGTTTACCGCCTGGGGAGTTCGGTGGCCCATGGATTGACGCGTTATTTGCCGGAACGCTAGATCCCGCCGCGCATCCTTACTTTGCCGGTATTTCGCATTTGCGCGTGTCAGCCCATTGTCTGATTCGCCGGGACGGCGAAATTGTTCAGTACGTGCCTTTCGATAAACGAGCCTGGCATGCGGGCGTCTCAAGCTACCGGGGCAGAGAGAAGTGCAACGACTTTTCTATCGGTATTGAGCTGGAAGGTACCGACACACTGGCTTATACCGACGCTCAGTATGAACAACTCACTGCTTTAGCTAACTTACTGATTCAACACTATCCTGATATAGCGAAACACATGACGGGCCACAGCGACATAGCGCCCGGTCGGAAGACCGACCCTGGCCCTTCGTTTGACTGGCCGCGCTTTTTGGGTGCGGTTGAAGAGGCAACTGACAAGGAGAGCACATGACCCTGTTTACCCTGCTGTTAGTCCTGATGGGCGAGCGATTGTTCAAAATGGGCGAGCACTGGCAGTTAGATCACCGTCTTGAAGTGCTGTTCGGGCGGGTTAAGCATTTTTCTTTGTTAAGAACGCTGCTAATGACTGCGGCCTTTATGGCCGTTGTTTTCCTGATCCTCCGTGCTTTGCATGGATTATTGTTCAACGTCCCGCTGCTGGTGTTCTGGATTGCGCTAGGTGTGTTGTGCATCGGGGCCGGTCAGGTCAGGCTGCATTACCATTCGTATCTTAAAGCTGCCAGCCATGATGATGAGCATGCCCGCGATGCGATGGCCGCCGAGCTGACATTGATTCATGGTGTTCCGCCTGAGTGCAGCGAGCGTGAATACCTGCGTGAGCTTCAAAACGCGCTGCTGTGGATTAACTTCCGCTTCTATCTTGCCCCGCTGTTTTGGTTCGTGGTGGGCGGAGTCTGGGGGCCGGTTACGCTCGCGGGATATGCTTTCTTGCGCGCATGGCAAACCTGGCTTGCTCGGCACCACACGGCGCATGAGCGCTTGCTCTCAGGGATTGATGGCATTCTTCACGTACTGGACTGGGTGCCTGTTCGCCTGGTTGGGGTCGCTTATGCCTTACTGGGGCACGGTGAACGAGCGCTTCCGGCCTGGTTTGCATCCCTTGCCGACAGACATACTTCTCAATACCAGGTTTTGACACAGTTAGCCCAGTACTCGCTGGCGAGAGAACCCCATCAGGATAAGATGAAAACGCCGAAAGCTGCGGTATCGCTGGCGAAGAAGATTTCATTGGTGATTGTGGCGGTTGTGGCGTTACTGACGATTTACGGGACTTTGGTCTAGGCAGGAAGGTTTGTAACAAAACGCCCCGCAAATGCGGGGCGTTTTGTTTATCAGGCTTTTACAGCCTTCAGGTTCTTCTGCTTCAGGAAATAACCGATTCCCAGAATCGCAATCCACACTGGGATCAGATAAACCGAGATAGCCATGCCCGGCGTAATCAGCATGATAACCAGCACGCCAACCATAAACAGCAGGCAGACCCAGTTGCCCAGTGGATAGAACAGGGCCGGGAAGCGGGTTTTTACCCCTTGCTGCTGCTTGGCGCGACGGAACTTCATGTGCGCCAGGCTGATCATTGCCCAGTTGATGACCAGGGCGGAGACCACCAGAGCCATCAGCAGGCCGAAAGCGGATTCCGGTGCCAGGTAGTTAATCAGCACGCAAAGGGCGGTAAAGCCTGCGGAAACCAGAATCGTGTTCACCGGCACACCGCGCTTATCGACGCTTTTCAGCATTTTCGGCGCGTTGCCCTGCTGCGCCAGTCCGAACAGCATACGGCTGTTGCAGTAAACGCAGCTGTTGTAAACCGACAGGGCAGCGGTGAGTACCACGATATTCAGGGCGTTAGCCACGAAAGTATCGCCCAGCTCATGGAAGATCAGCACGAATGGACTGGTGTCTGCGGTAACACGCGTCCACGGCAGCAGAGAAAGCAGAATCGCCAGCGATCCCACATAGAAAATCAGAATACGATAGATAACCTGGTTGGTCGCTTTTGGAATGCTCACTTCCGGGTTGTCTGCCTCGGCGGCAGTAATACCGACCAGCTCAAGCCCGCCGAAGGAGAACATAATGATAGCCATCATCATGACCAGCCCGGTAATACCGTGCGGCAGGAAGCCGCCCTGATCCCAGAGGTTGCTGACGGATGCCTGCGGGCCGCCGTTGCCGCTAAACAGCAGCCAGCCGCCGAACAGGATCATGGCGATAACCGCCACCACTTTAATAATGGCGAACCAGAACTCCATCTCACCAAAGACTTTAACGTTAGTTAAGTTGATGGCGTTGATAGCGACGAAGAACACCGCCGCCGTGGCCCAGGTTGGGATCTCCGGCCACCAGAATTGAATGTATTTGCCGACAGCCGTCAGTTCAGCCATGGCGACCAGAACGTAGAGTACCCAGTAGTTCCAGCCAGAAGCGAAGCCCGCGAAACCCCCCCAGTACTTATAAGCAAAATGGCTGAAGGACCCGGCTACCGGCTCCTCAACGACCATTTCACCCAACTGGCGCATAATTAAAAAAGCAATAAATCCGGCGATAGCATAGCCGAGAATAATTGCCGGACCTGCGGACTGGATGACGGATGCGCTGCCCAGAAACAGGCCCGTCCCGATAGCTCCACCCAGCGCGATCAGCTGAATATGGCGGTTTTTTAGACCGCGCTTCAGCGTGTCGCCGTGCTGTTGACCTTCCATCATGTAACCTCGTAGTGGTTAATGTCTGCGCTACATTGACGCGGATGTAATTGTTGTATTCCGTAATGTGTAGTCTTTTTTTTACGGCTATCAATTATGAATTTCGCGGATAGGGCTACCGCATCGCAAAGAATAGTGTTAAGCGCAGGCCTTTGCACCTGCTTTCTGCCACTGCTCTGACGAGTTGGGCAAAAAGAAACCATTTGTAAAAAAGGGGGGAGGGAAATGTGAGGTCGGAATAGTTCTTGAGCAGCCGTTTTACGTCACAAAAATGACATACATTTACTGCGTCTCTCGGTTGTTTTTGAAAAATATATCGTTTCATAAACGTTAACTTACCGCTTTGTGGGTAAACGTGAGTTAGTGCCCAGGTTATGGTTTTGAAAACCCCTTCTTTTGTTATTGTTAAAATGTGCCTGCTTTCATGATTTCAATCAAAACCAATATGGACAGAAGGTGAATACTTTGTTACTTTTAGCCTCACGAACGTGAAATTGGTCTTACCAATTGACTCCGGGCTAATGGCAGAGATAGGGAACGATGGCCTACAGCAAAATCCGCCAACCAAAATTATCCGATGTGATAGAGCAGCAGCTGGAGTTTCTCATCCTTGAGGGCACTCTACGCCCGGGCGAAAAACTTCCACCTGAACGCGAACTGGCGAAACAATTTGATGTTTCCCGACCTTCGCTGCGTGAGGCCATCCAGCGCCTCGAAGCTAAGGGTTTGCTGCTTCGTCGCCAGGGCGGCGGTACTTTTGTCCAGAACAGCCTTTGGCAGAGCCTCAGCGACCCGCTGGTCGAACTGCTCTCAGACCATCCCGAATCCCAGTTTGATCTGCTTGAAACCCGCCATGCGCTTGAAGGCATTGCCGCTTATTACGCGGCGCTGCGCGGAACCGAAGAAGATCTCTCGCGCATTGGTGATTGTCATATTGCCATCCAGCAGGCTCAGGAGTCCGGCGATTTAGACGCCGAAGCCGATGCCGTCATGCAGTATCAAATTGCCGTAACCGAAGCCGCGCATAATGTTGTGCTTCTTCATTTATTACGCTGCATGGAGCCTATGCTCGAACAGAACGTTCGCCAGAATTTTGAATTGCTCTACGCGCGCCGCGAGATGTTGGCGCAAGTGAGCAGCCATCGCGCCAGCATTTTTGCGGCGATTATGGCTCGCCAGCCGGAGCAGGCGCGAGAAGCGTCGCACCGTCACCTGGCGTTTATTGAGGAAATATTGCTGGATCGCAGCCGTGAGCAGAGCCGTCGTGAGCGCTCTCTCCGTCTTCTTCAGCAACGTAAGGATTAAGCGCCAAACTTTAGAGCGCGGCAACTAAACACAGAACCTGTCTTATTGTGTTTTCTCGCGAAAATACAATGGGACAGGTTCCAGATAATCAACGTATTAGACAGATAAGGAATACCCCCCATGTCAGAACGTTTCCCAAATGACGTGGATCCGATTGAAACTCGCGACTGGCTACAGGCGATCGAATCGGTTATCCGTGAAGAAGGTGTTGAGCGTGCACAGTATCTGATTGATCAGTTGCTGTCCGAAGCCAGCAAAGGCGGCGTGAAAGTCGCTGCTTCTGCAGGTGCTCGCAACTATGTGAACACCATTGCCGTTGAAGACGAACCGGAATATCCGGGCAATCTGGATCTGGAACGCCGTATCCGTTCTGCTATCCGCTGGAACGCCATCATGACCGTTCTGCGTGCATCCAAGAAAGATCTGGAACTGGGCGGCCACATGGCATCCTTCCAGTCTTCTGCGACCGTTTACGAAGTGTGCTTCAACCACTTCTTCCGTGCAGCTAACGAGAAAGACGGCGGCGATCTGGTGTACTTCCAGGGCCACATCTCTCCGGGCATCTACGCACGTGCTTTCCTTGAAGGCCGCCTGACCGAAGAGCAGATGAACAATTTCCGTCAGGAAGTTCACGGTAAAGGCCTGTCTTCTTATCCGCACCCTAAACTGATGCCAGAATTCTGGCAGTTCCCGACCGTTTCCATGGGTCTGGGCCCAATCGGTGCGATCTACCAGGCTAAATTCCTGAAATATCTGGAACACCGTGGCCTGAAAGACACCTCCGAGCAAACCGTTTATGCCTTCCTGGGCGACGGTGAAATGGATGAGCCAGAATCTAAAGGCGCGATCACCATCGCGACCCGTGAGAAGCTGGATAACCTGTGCTTCATCATCAACTGTAACCTGCAGCGTCTGGATGGTCCGGTCACCGGTAACGGCAAGATCATCAACGAACTGGAAGGCATCTTCAGCGGTGCTGGCTGGAACGTAATCAAAGTGATGTGGGGCGGTCGTTGGGATGAGCTGCTGCGTAAAGATACCAGCGGTAAACTGATCCAACTGATGAACGAAACCGTTGACGGTGACTATCAGACCTTCAAATCCAAAGACGGCGCTTACGTTCGTGAGCACTTCTTCGGCAAATACCCTGAAACCGCAGCGCTGGTTGCAGACTGGACTGATGAGCAGATCTGGGCCCTGAACCGCGGTGGTCACGATCCGAAGAAAGTCTACGCTGCACTGAAAAAAGCGCAGGAAACCAAAGGTAAAGCGACCGTTATCCTGGCCCACACCATCAAAGGTTACGGCATGGGCGATACCGCAGAAGGTAAAAACATCGCTCACCAGGTGAAGAAAATGAACATGGACGGCGTGCGTTATATCCGCGACCGTTTCAATGTGCCAGTGACCGATGAGCAGGTAGAAAACCTGTCTTACATCACCTTCCCTGAAGGCACCGAAGAGCACAAGTACCTGCACGAACGTCGCCAGGCACTGAAAGGCTACCTGCCTGCTCGTCAGCCTAACTTCTCCGAAAAACTGGAACTGCCTGCGCTGGAAGACTTCTCTCAGCTGCTGGAAGAGCAGAACAAAGAGATCTCCACCACCATCGCCTTCGTTCGTGCCCTGAACGTGATGCTGAAGAACCCGTCTATCAAAGACCGTCTGGTTCCAATTATCGCCGATGAAGCGCGTACCTTTGGTATGGAAGGTCTGTTCCGTCAGATCGGTATCTACAGCCCGAACGGCCAGCAGTACACCCCGCAGGACCGTGAGCAGGTTGCATACTACAAAGAAGACGAGAAAGGCCAGATTCTGCAGGAAGGGATCAACGAACTGGGTGCGGGCGCATCCTGGCTGGCGGCTGCGACCTCTTACAGCACCAACAACCTGCCGATGATTCCGTTCTACATCTACTACTCTATGTTCGGTTTCCAGCGTATCGGTGACCTGTGCTGGCAGGCTGGCGACCAACAGGCTCGCGGCTTCCTGGTCGGCGGGACTTCCGGTCGTACTACGCTGAACGGTGAAGGTCTGCAGCACGAAGATGGTCACAGCCACATTCAGTCTCTGACTATCCCTAACTGTATCTCTTACGACCCGTCTTACGCGTACGAAGTGGCTGTCATCATGCACGATGGTCTGACCCGTATGTACGGTGAAGCGCAAGAGAACATTTACTACTACATCACCACTCTGAACGAAAACTACCACATGCCGGCTATGCCAGCAGGTGCCGAGGAAGGTATCCGTAAAGGTATCTACAAACTCGAAACCGTTGCAGGTAGCAAAGGTAAAGTTCAGCTGCTGGGCTCCGGTTCTATCCTGCGTCACGTACGTGAAGCAGCACAGATCCTGGCGAACGACTACGGCGTGGGCTCTGACGTGTACAGCGTAACCTCCTTCACCGAACTGGCTCGTGATGGCCAGGATTGTGAGCGCTGGAACATGCTGCACCCAATGGAAACTCCGCGCGTACCTTACATCGCTCAGGTGATGAACGACGCTCCAGCGGTTGCTTCTACTGACTATATGAAACTGTTCGCTGAGCAGGTTCGTACTTACGTACCAGCGGATGATTATCGCGTACTGGGTACTGACGGCTTCGGTCGTTCTGACAGCCGCGAAAACCTGCGTCACCACTTCGAAGTTGATGCTTCTTACGTGGTCGTAGCAGCCCTGGGCGAACTGGCTAAACGTGGCGAAATCGATAAGAAAGTGGTTGCAGACGCAATTACCAAATTCAACATCGATGCAGAAAAAGTTAACCCGCGTCTGGCGTAAGAGGTAAAGAGACAATGGCTATCGAAATCAAAGTACCAGACATCGGCGCTGATGAAGTTGAAATCACCGAGATTCTGGTCAAAGTTGGCGACAAAGTTGAAGCTGAACAGTCGCTGATCACTGTAGAAGGCGATAAAGCCTCTATGGAAGTTCCGTCTCCACAGGCTGGCGTCGTGAAAGAGATCAAAGTCTCTGTCGGCGACAAAACCGAGACCGGTAAACTGATCATGATTTTCGATTCCGCCGAAGGTGCAGCAGCCGCTGCACCTGCTAAGGCAGAAGAGAAGAAAGAAGCCGCTCCGGCCGCAGCACCTGCTGCCGCGAGCGCAAAAGACGTTAATGTGCCAGACATCGGCGGTGACGAAGTTGAAGTTACCGAGATCATGGTGAAAGTGGGCGACACCGTTGCCGCTGAACAGTCTCTGATCACCGTAGAAGGCGACAAAGCTTCTATGGAAGTCCCTGCTCCGTTCGCGGGCGTGGTGAAAGAGATCAAAATCAGCACCGGCGACAAAGTGTCTACCGGCTCTCTGATCATGGTCTTCGAAGTGGCGGGTGCCGCACCTGCAGCCGCTCCAGCACAGGCTGCTGCTCCGGCTGCTGCCGCAGCACCTGCGGCTTCCGGCTCTAAAGAAGTTAACGTCCCGGACATCGGCGGTGATGAAGTTGAAGTCACTGAAGTGATGGTCAAAGTGGGCGACAAAGTTGCCGCTGAGCAGTCACTGATCACCGTTGAAGGCGACAAAGCTTCCATGGAAGTGCCTGCGCCATTCGCCGGTACCGTGAAAGAAATCAAAATCAGCACCGGCGACAAAGTGTCTACCGGCTCCCTGATCATGGTCTTCGAAGTAGAAGGCGCTGCGCCTGCTGCGGCTCCGACTGCTGCTGCACCAGCGCCAGCCGCTGCGGCACCAGCCCCGGCAGCCAAAGCCGCTGCACCTGCTGCTAAAGCAGAAGGCAAATCTGAATTTGCTGAAAACGACGCGTACGTTCACGCTACTCCGCTGATCCGTCGTCTGGCTCGCGAATTCGGCGTTAATCTGGCGAAAGTGAAAGGCACCGGCCGTAAAGGTCGTATCCTGCGCGAAGACGTTCAGGCTTACGTGAAAGACGCTGTTAAGCGCGCTGAAGCAGCTCCGGCTGCGACCGGCGGCGGTCTGCCAGGCATGCTGCCATGGCCGAAAGTGGACTTCAGCAAGTTCGGCGAAATCGAAGAAGTGGAAATGGGCCGCATCCAGAAAATCTCTGGTGCTAACCTGAGCCGTAACTGGGTGATGATCCCGCACGTTACCCACTTCGACAAAACCGATATCACCGATCTGGAAGCGTTCCGTAAGCAGCAGAACGACGAAGCCGCTAAGCGTAAGCTGGACGTGAAGTTCACCCCTGTGGTGTTCATCATGAAAGCCGTTGCTGCTGCGCTGGAGCAGATGCCTCGCTTCAACAGTTCCCTGTCCGAAGATGGCCAGAAGCTGACGCTGAAAAAATACATCAACATCGGTGTGGCGGTTGATACCCCGAATGGTCTGGTTGTTCCAGTCTTCAAAGACGTGAACAAGAAGAGCATCACCGAGCTGTCTCGCGAACTGATGGCTATCTCCAAGAAAGCTCGTGACGGCAAGCTGACCGCTGGCGAAATGCAGGGCGGCTGCTTCACCATCTCCAGCCTGGGCGGTATCGGGACAACTCACTTCGCGCCGATTGTTAACGCGCCAGAAGTGGCTATCCTGGGTGTCTCCAAGTCTGCGATGGAGCCGGTCTGGAACGGTAAAGAGTTCACGCCGCGTCTGATGATGCCAATGTCTCTTTCCTTCGATCACCGCGTAATCGACGGCGCTGATGGGGCTCGCTTCATCACCATCATCAACAACATGTTGTCTGATATTCGCCGCCTGGTGATGTAATTGAAAAGCCGGCCAATCGGCCGGCTTTTTTCTGGTAATCTCATGGTGTTTGTGAGGTTATTGGCGAAAGCGATAATTCGTGAGCCGTTTGTTGTTTCAAAATTGTTAACAATTTTGTAAACTGCGGGCGGATAGAACGACCCGGTGGACGACGGGTATAAATTAAGAGGTCATGATGAGCACAGAAATCAAAACTCAGGTCGTAGTACTTGGGGCAGGCCCGGCAGGTTACTCCGCAGCATTCCGCGCCGCGGATTTAGGTCTGGAAACCGTCATCGTAGAGCGTTACAGCACCCTTGGTGGTGTTTGTCTGAACGTCGGCTGTATCCCTTCTAAAGCGCTGCTGCACGTTGCTAAAGTTATCGAAGAAGCAAAAGCACTGGCCGAACACGGCATCGTTTTCGGTGAGCCGAAAACCGATATCGACAAAATTCGTACCTGGAAAGAGAAAGTTATCACTCAGCTGACCGGCGGCCTGGCGGGTATGGCCAAAGGCCGTAAAGTGAAAGTGGTAAACGGTCTGGGTAAATTCACCGGGGCTAACACCCTGGAAGTGGAAGGCGAAAACGGTAAAACCGTGATCAACTTCGACAACGCTATCATCGCGGCGGGTTCCCGTCCGATCGAGCTGCCGTTCATTCCTCATGAAGATCCACGCGTGTGGGATTCCACAGATGCGCTGGAGCTGAAATCCGTACCTAAACGCCTGCTGGTTATGGGCGGCGGTATCATCGGTCTGGAAATGGGCACCGTATACCATGCGCTGGGTTCAGACATTGACGTGGTTGAAATGTTCGACCAGGTTATCCCGGCTGCAGACAAAGACATCGTTAAAGTCTTCACCAAACGCATCAGCAAGAAATTCAACCTGATGCTGGAAACCAAAGTGACTGCCGTTGAAGCGAAAGAAGACGGCATCTACGTTTCCATGGAAGGCAAAAAAGCCCCTGCAGAACCACAGCGTTACGACGCGGTTCTGGTGGCTATCGGCCGCGTGCCGAACGGTAAAAACCTTGATGCAGGCAAAGCCGGTGTTGAAGTGGACGACCGTGGCTTTATCCGTGTTGACAAACAGCTGCGCACCAACGTGCCGCACATCTTTGCTATCGGCGATATCGTCGGTCAGCCAATGCTGGCACACAAAGGTGTTCACGAAGGCCACGTTGCCGCAGAAGTTATCGCCGGGATGAAGCACTACTTCGATCCGAAAGTGATCCCATCTATCGCTTACACTGAGCCAGAAGTTGCATGGGTTGGTCTGACTGAGAAAGAAGCGAAAGAGAAAGGCATCAGCTACGAAACCGCCACCTTCCCGTGGGCTGCTTCTGGCCGTGCTATCGCTTCCGACTGCGCAGACGGTATGACCAAGCTTATCTTCGACAAAGAAACTCACCGCGTTATCGGTGGGGCGATTGTCGGGACCAACGGCGGCGAGCTGTTGGGCGAAATCGGTCTGGCTATCGAGATGGGTTGTGACGCAGAAGACATCGCGCTCACCATCCACGCTCACCCGACGCTGCACGAATCCGTTGGCCTGGCGGCTGAAGTCTTCGAAGGTAGCATCACCGACCTGCCAAACGCCAAAGCGAAGAAAAAGTAACTTTCAGCGTTTGATAAAGCGGCCCTCAGGGGCCGTTTTTTTTGCTTGTAAAAGGCCGCCCTTGCGAGCGGCCAGTAGCTTAATTGCCCAGGTTCAAAACGAACTGAACGGTAATGTCTGAAATGTTCCAGCCACCCTGGCTCAGCGAAAGCAGCGAACCTAACAACAGAAGCAGCGCGTACAGCAAACGCATTTCCATTGCGTGTATACCCTTTTGGGCTACGGCGATTCCTTCTTCACCGGGAAAGGCAGAATCAGGCAAGTGTACAGGACTTACCACGTAGAGCGGTTAAACTGCTCCCGAACCCGATGACTGGCTGCTACACCAGCGAAGCAGGCCATCGTTGAATGTAGGGTAAAATAGTGGGATCGGATATGGAGATTTTAAGCTTGCAGTGGCTTACATCCTCTTTTAGAGCTTCGTTCGCAAAATGAGCAATATGCCTTGCAACCACACACTGATAAGGGCATTATCGTCCTCGTACTGGACTTGCCACAAAACATTTCCTTTCATTGTGTGCTACCACTTTGTCAGGGCAAACTAACCGCCGAAAGGCGGTTTTTTTGTGTCTGATGGTCATATCAAAAAGTAATCTATTCCCCCTTAACGATTCAGCAAAGTTTTAATGTTGCTTTTTTGTAAACAGATTAACACCCCCTGAAAATCCTGCTATGCTGCCCGACGCGGTACCGGGCATTTACCCTACAAACTGCTGTCTCACAGGAGCGTGAAGAGAGAGATCCGGTAGCGCCAAATGACAATGAGAGCGAGGAGAACCGTCGTGCTAGAAGAATACCGTAAGCACGTAGCTGAACGTGCCGCAGAAGGGATTGTTCCAAAACCCTTAGATGCCACCCAAATGGCTGCACTGGTTGAGCTGCTGAAAACCCCACCAGCAGGTGAAGAAGCATTCCTGTTAGATCTGATTACTAACCGTGTACCGCCGGGCGTTGATGAAGCCGCCTACGTGAAAGCCGGTTTCCTTGCTGCCATTGCCAAAGGCGATGCCACATCCCCGCTGATTTCCCCTGAAAAAGCCGTTGAACTGCTGGGCACCATGCAGGGTGGCTACAACATTCATCCGCTGATTGACGCACTGGATAACGAAAAGCTGGCACCGATTGCCGCCAAAGCGCTGTCCCACACGCTGCTGATGTTTGATAACTTCTACGACGTAGAAGAGAAGGCCAAAGCGGGCAACACCTACGCTCAGCAAGTGCTGAAGTCCTGGTCCGAAGCCGAATGGTTCCTGTCTCGCCCTAAACTGGCCGAGAAAATCACCGTTACCGTCTTTAAAGTCACCGGTGAAACTAACACCGATGACCTGTCTCCGGCGCCGGACGCATGGTCCCGCCCGGATATCCCTCTGCACGCCCTGGCGATGCTGAAAAACGCCCGCGAAGGTATTGAGCCCGATCAAGCTGGCGTGATCGGCCCGATCAAGCAGATCGAAGCGCTGCAGAAAAAAGGTTTCCCGCTGGCCTACGTGGGCGATGTTGTGGGCACCGGTTCTTCCCGTAAATCAGCTACCAACTCCGTGCTGTGGTTTATGGGCGATGACATTCCGAACGTGCCAAACAAGCGCGGCGGCGGCGTTGTGCTGGGCGGAAAAATCGCCCCAATCTTCTTCAACACCATGGAAGATGCTGGTGCACTGCCGATCGAAGTTGACGTTAACGATCTGAATATGGGCGATGTGATCGACATTTACCCGTATAAAGGCGAAGTGCGTAATCACGAAACCGACGCGGTGATCGCCAACTTTGAACTGAAAACTGACGTGCTGCTGGACGAAGTGCGCGCTGGCGGCCGTATTCCGCTGATCATCGGCCGTGGCCTGACGACCAAAGCGCGCGAAGCGCTGAGCCTGCCGCATAGCGACGTATTCGTTCAGGCGAAAGACGTTGCCGCCAGCACCCGCGGTTACTCGCTGGCGCAGAAAATGGTTGGCCGCGCCTGTGGCGTGGAAGGTATTCGCCCTGGCGCTTACTGCGAACCAAAAATGACTTCCGTAGGTTCCCAGGACACCACCGGGCCGATGACCCGTGATGAGCTGAAAGACCTTGCCTGCCTTGGTTTCTCTGCGGATCTGGTCATGCAGTCCTTCTGCCACACCGCGGCTTATCCGAAGCCGGTGGACGTGACAACGCACCACACGCTGCCTGACTTCATCATGAACCGTGGCGGCGTCTCTCTGCGTCCGGGCGATGGCGTTATTCACTCATGGCTGAACCGCATGCTGCTGCCGGATACTGTCGGCACCGGCGGTGATTCCCACACTCGTTTCCCAATCGGGATTTCCTTCCCGGCGGGTTCTGGTCTGGTAGCGTTTGCCGCAGCGACCGGCGTTATGCCGCTGGATATGCCTGAGTCCGTGCTGGTTCGCTTTAAAGGCGAAATGCAGCCGGGTATTACCCTGCGTGATTTGGTACATGCGATCCCGCTGTATGCGATCAAACAGGGCCTGCTGACCGTGGAGAAGAAGGGTAAGAAAAACATCTTCTCTGGCCGTATCCTGGAAATCGAAGGCCTGCCGACGCTGAAAGTTGAGCAGGCGTTTGAGCTGACCGATGCTTCCGCAGAGCGTTCGGCCGCAGGTTGCACCATTAAGCTGGATCGCGAACCGATCGAAGAGTACCTGAATTCCAACATCGTGCTGCTGAAGTGGATGATTGCCGAAGGTTACGGCGACCGTCGTACGCTTGAGCGCCGTATTCAGGGCATGGAAAAATGGCTGGCAGATCCGCAACTGATGGAAGCCGACGCGGACGCAGAATATGCGGCAGTGATCGACATCGATCTGAACGATATCAAAGAGCCAATCCTTTGCGCGCCAAACGACCCGGATGATGCTCGTCTGCTGTCCGACGTGGCCGGGGAGAAGATCGACGAAGTGTTTATCGGTTCCTGCATGACCAACATTGGTCATTTCCGTGCGGCAGGTAAACTGCTGGACAGCCACAAAGGCCAGCTGCCAACTCGCCTGTGGGTGGCACCGCCAACCCGTATGGACGCAGCTCAGCTGACGGAAGAAGGCTATTACAGCGTGTTCGGTAAGAGCGGAGCTCGTATCGAAATTCCAGGCTGCTCCCTGTGCATGGGTAACCAGGCTCGTGTGGCTGATGGCGCGACGGTCGTGTCGACTTCAACCCGTAACTTCCCGAACCGTTTGGGAACCGGCGCGAATGTCTTCCTGGCGTCTGCTGAGCTGGCGGCCGTGGCTTCCCTGTTGGGTAAACTGCCAACCCCTGACGAATATCAGACCTTCATGACTCAGGTTGATAAAACGGCTGTAGATACCTACCGCTACCTGAACTTTGACCAGCTGTCTCAGTACACCGAGAAAGCGGACGGCGTCATCTTCCAGACCACCGTTTAAAAGCCAAATACCCTCACTCTGTGTTCTCCCTCTCCCTGTTGGAGAGGGCCGGGGTGAGGGCATCAGATCGCAGGGTCTCGCTCTCACCTTTTTATTTCTTGTCCTTCTACTCGCCACGCTGTTTTCCCCTGACTTTGCTGCGATAATTAAGCCTATAGGCGTGGGTGAGGATTTCCCCCGCGATGTAGAGGAAACAGCGATGGACTATGAATTTCTGCGTGACATCACCGGCGTGGTGAAGGTGCGTATGTCAATGGGGCACGAGGTTGTCGGCCACTGGTTTAATGAGGAAGTAAAGGAGAACCTGGCGCTTCTGGATGAAGTCGAGCAGGCCGTGCTTTCCGTGAAAGGCAGCGAGCGTCAGTGGCAGCGTGCCGGGCATGAATATACCCTGTGGCTGGACGAGGAAGAGGTGATCGTCCGCGCTAACCAGCTGGAAATCTCCGGGGATGAGATGGAAGAGGGGATGAGCTACTACGACGAAGAAAGCCTTTCTTTTTGCGGCGTAGAGGACTTCCTGCAGGTGGTACACGCTTACCGGGAATTTCTGCAGCAGCGTTAACCTACGTGGAGCCGTTAGTGCTCCACGTCGTTTGCAGCCAATGACCGTGGTTGCACGGTCATTCGTTTAGCCTCGGTGGGGAAAGCGTTACTTAACGTAGGCCAGCAGGCTTAAGGAATCGCGCGCCAGAGATTTGCATTTTGTTGCCGTGGGGATGGCAATACCGCTCAAATCTTTGTAGCTGTCTTCACCCAATGCTTTCATGTTCCAGCTATCGTAGTTGCTGAGATCCCATTGATTTTGTTGGGCAAAAAATACCAGAGCGCGTCGGATCTGGCCGTTAGGGAGGTTTTGGTAGCCACAATCATTTTTTAAGAACACAAATACCGCAGTCAGATCGGCCATATCTTCTGCTTCAGACTCACTCAGCGCCAGGCTGCTGGTAGAAAAAGCCAGCAAAATGCCCAGTAATAACGCCCTAACTCCCATCTTCATCACGTCTACCACTTTTTCTCAGATACGAAACGTTAACACAGTTAAATGGGCGTCGACGATATTTATTATGAGCTTAAAACTTGACCTTACCGTTAGGGAAAGGTTTATGCTCGCCGACAAGTATGCCAACTAAAGGAACTGACTATGCATCGCCGTAATTTTTTAAAATATACCGCGGCGCTGGGGGCTTTCAGCGCGCTGCCACTCTGGAGCCGTGCCGCGCTGGCGGCAGATCGTCCGGCGTTGCCTATCCCACCTTTGCTTGCCCCGGATGCTAAAAATAGCATTCGCCTCACCGTAAACGCAGGAAAGAGCGTTTTTGCCGGGAAGTCTGCCACAACCTGGGGCTATAACGGCGCTTTGCTTGGCCCGGCGTTAAAGTTAACGCAAGGGGAAGCGGTCACGGTCGATATTCATAATAGCCTGGCGGAAGAAACCACGTTGCACTGGCATGGGCTTGAGGTCGGCGGGGAAGTTGATGGCGGCCCTCAGGGCGTTATTGCCGCTGGAGCAAAACGCAGCGTCACCTTTACGCCGCAGCAGCGAGCGGCGACCTGTTGGTTCCACCCGCATCAGCATGGCAAAACCGGGCATCAAGTAGCCATGGGGCTTGGTGGTCTGGTACTGATTGAAGACAACGAAAGCGCTCAATTGATGCTGCCGAAGCAGTGGGGCATCGATGATATTCCGCTGATTATTCAAGATAAGCGCTTCGGTAAGAACGGCGAGATTGACTACCAGCTGGACGTCATGAGTGCGGCCGTAGGCTGGTTTGGCGACACGCTGCTGTGTAACGGTGCCGTTTATCCCCAACACACCAATCCGCGCGGCTGGCTGCGCCTGCGTTTGCTTAACGGCTGTAATGCCCGTTCATTGAACATCGCTGCCAGCGACAATCGCCCGCTTTACGTCATCGCCAGCGACGGCGGATTGCTGGCAGAGCCAGTCAAAGTCACAGAGCTGGAAATTCTGATGGGGGAACGGTTTGAGGTGCTGGTTGATACCCGTGACGGCAAGCCATTTGATATCGTCACGCTGCCGGTGAAGCAAATGGGCATGACAGTGGCGCCTTTTGACAAGCCAGCCCCGGTGGTTCGCATCCAGCCGCTGATTATCGCGGCTTCCGGCACGCTGCCGGATAAACTTGTTGACGTACCCGCGCTCCCTTCGCTGGAAGCCGTGACCGAACGCTGGCTGCAACTGATGATGGATCCGATGCTCGACATGATGGGCATGCAGGCACTGATGGACAAATACGGCATGCAGGCCATGGCGGGCATGTCGATGGACGGCCACGGTGATATGGGCGCAATGGGCCATGGCAACATGAAGAACATGGACCACGGCAGCATGGGGAGTATGAATCACGGCGGCATGAGCCACGGATTTGATTTCCACAATGCCAACAAAATTAACGGGAAAGCTTTCGATATGGCGACCCCGGCGTTTGCTGCACAAAAGGGGAAATACGAGAAGTGGACGATATCCGGGGAAGGCGACATGATGCTGCACCCGTTCCATATTCACGGCACCCAGTTCCGTATCCTGTCCGAAAATGGTAAACCGGTGGCGGCGCATCGCCAGGGCTGGAAAGACACGGTGAAGGTAGAAGGTGCGCGCAGCGAAGTGCTGGTGAAGTTCGATCATGCTGCACCAAAGGAAGCGGCCTATATGGCGCACTGCCATCTGCTGGAACATGAAGATACCGGGATGATGCTCGGTTTTACCGTCGCATAAAAGAAAGAGCGGGTGGCCTGAGCCACCCGCAATGTTTTATTTTGCGTCGTCCGGCAGAGCGTACGCCACAATATAATCCCCCATCTTCGTACCGAAGGAACCGTGGCCACCTGCGGAAATCACCACATACTGCTTACCGTTAACTTCATACGTCATCGGCGTAGCCTGTCCACCGGCTGGCAGACGCGCTTCCCACAGCTGTTTCCCGTCACGCATATCAAACGCGCGCAGGTAGTTATCTGCGGTGGCACCAATAAACATTACGTTACCGGCGGTGGAGATTGGGCCACCCAGCATTGGCATCCCCATGCGGAATTTCATTGGAATACCGGTTGGGAACGGCATGCTGTCTTCCACGGTGCCAATACGTTTTTTCCACACGATTTCGTTGGTTTTCAGGTCAACACCAGAGATGTAGCCCCAGGCTGGCTGTTTGCACGGCAGGCCGAACGGCGACAGGAACGGGTTGAGCGTAACGCCATACGGCACGCCGTACTGCGGTTGAACGCCGGATTCTGTGCCTGAACCTTTCGCGTCTTTTGGTGGCTCCATTGGGTTACCAGGCCCGCGTGGAATCAATTTGGACACGAACGGCAGCGCCATCGGGTTGGTCATCGCGACCTGGTTATTCGGGTCAACGGAGATCCCGCCCCACTCGAACATGCCCAGGTTGCCCGGGAACACCAGCGTCCCTTTTTCGGAAGGCGGGGTAAAGATGCCTTCATAGCGCATGCTGTGGAACATCACGCGGCAGACCAACTGATCGAACATGGTCGCGCCCCACATATCCGCCCCGCTCAGATCTTTCTTCGGCCGGAAGGTCAGCTCGGAGAATGGCTGGGTAGGGGAAACATGGTCGCCTTTGGCGGCACCTTGCGGCACAGGCTGCTCCGGGGCTGGTACCACTAATTTACCGTCGCGACGGTCCAGCACAAAGATGTTGCCGGTTTTCGCCGGGGCGTAGACAACCGGTACCTTGTTGCCGTTTTTGTCGGTGATATCCGCCAGCGTTGGCTGGGCAGGCATGTCCATATCCCACAGATCGTGGTGGACGGTCTGATAGGACCAGGCCAGCTTACCGGTGGTGGCATTCAACGCCACGATGCTGCTGGCGTAGCGTTCCTGCTCTGGCGTGCGGTTGCCGCCCCAAATGTCTGGCGTGGTCACGCCCATCGGCAGGTAAACCAGGTCCAGTTTTGCGTCATATGCCGCTGGAGCCCACGAGTTCGGCGAGTTCAGCGTGTAATGATGCTCATCATCCGGGATAGCGTTTGGATCTTTCGCGCCAGGGTCAAACGCCCACAGCAGTTTACCGGTATTAACGTCAAAACCACGGATCACGCCGGAAGGCTCACGGGTAGAGAAGTTGTCGGTCACTGCGCCGGCAATCACAATCACCTTGTCGGTGACGATAGGCGGTGAGGTCGGCTCGTACATACCCGGCGTGGTCACCGGCTGGTTGGTCTGCAGGTTCAGAATACCTTTGTTCGCAAAGCTCTCACACAGCTTGCCGGTATCGGCGTTAAGCGCGAACAGGCGGCCATCGTTCACCGGCAGAATGATGCGGCGAGGGCAGTCGGCCACGACATCCGGAGAGGCGTTATCCGCGGTGGCTTCGTGGTAAGAAACGCCACGGCAGGTCACATGCTGGAATGAAGGGTCGGTATTTAACTGAGGGTCAAACTTCCACTTTTCTTTCCCGGTAGAGGCATCCAGCGCGAACAGCTGCTGGTGCGCGGTGCACAGGTAAAGCATGTCGCGGATTTTGATCGGGGTGACTTCGTTGGTGATTTCACCCGGGTCGGTAGCACGCTTAACGTCCCCAGTCTGGAAGCGCCAGGCTTCCTTCAACTGACCCACGTTTTGCGTGGTGATCTGCTTGAGCGGAGAGAAACGCTGCCCTTCCTGATTGCGGCCATAAGCTGGCCAGTCGGCATCAGGAATGGCAGAGTCAGCGGTAGCTGCGGCATTATCCAGATTCAGCGTACCGTTGATCTCCTGAGGGTCGTTAAAGCCCGCCCAGACCAGCACGACGGCGGTAATCAGCAGGGAAACCACCAGCGATGCCGCCGCGCCGCTTGCCGGTATCGCCAGGCGGCGATACACAAACGGCAACAGAAGCCAGACGCCGAAGAAGACAAGCACGTCGCAGCGTGGCGTCAGCGCCCAGAAGTCGAAGCCGACCTCCCAGACGCCCCAGGCCATCGTACACAGCAGCAGTGCCGCGTAGAGCCAAAGCGCAGAAGCTTTGCTCTTCCACAGCAGCCAGGCGACGCCGAGCATCACCAGGCCGGCGATCGGGTAGTACCACGACCCGCCGATAGCCACTAACCATATCCCGCCAAAGAGTAAATAGAGCCCGCAAATTACAGCGAAGAGGGCTGAGAGGGTCACAAATAGTTGCGATCCGGTTTTATTTATTTTCACAATTATCACACTCATAAAGGTTTGATAGCATTTAATTATAGTTATTAACAAGTGTGATGGTTGTCACATTTATGGCTTTTTTTTGAAGTGGGGATGTGAAGGCGATTTGCTGGTATACTCCACGCCTCAATATTTTGTGTTGGCTGCAGGTGAACCAGCATTAAATGATTTGTTTTTAAATCATATGGTTAGAGATATGAAACATACTGTTGAAGTGATGATCCCGGAAGCGGAGATCAAAGCCCGTGTCGCTGAGTTGGGTCGTCAAATCACCGAACACTATCGCGACAGCGGCAGTGATATGGTGCTGGTGGGTCTGCTGCGTGGTTCATTTATGTTTATGGCGGATCTGTGCCGTGAAGTTCAGGTTTCCCATGAAGTCGATTTTATGACCGCATCAAGCTACGGTAGCGGCATGTCCACCACTCGTGATGTGAAGATCCTGAAAGATCTGGACGAAGACATCCGCGGGAAAGATGTGCTGATCGTGGAAGATATTATCGACTCCGGCAACACCCTGAGCAAAGTGCGTGAGATCCTGAGCCTGCGCGAACCAAAATCTCTGGCCATTTGTACACTGCTGGATAAACCGACCCGCCGCGAAGTGAACGTCAACGTTGAATACGTTGGCTTCTCTATTCCGGACGAATTCGTCGTTGGTTACGGCATCGACTATGCCCAGCGTTATCGCCACCTGCCGTTCGTTGGCAAAGTTGTGATGCTCGACGAGTAATCAATCGTCGCACGCTAACATAAAAGGGCCTTAAAAGGCCCTTTTTGCTATCCACTTTTCACGGAATTACTGCGAAGCTGCGCGATTCCGATGGCTATGGTGGGTATTCTTCAGGTTGGCTATGCCGCTGCGGTAACCCTGCTCGAGTGACTCGCGGCTGGTGGCCGTTACCTCAAGGTCGCGCAGGCGGCCGTCGTGAATACCGTAAACCCAGCCGTGAACCGTGACTTTCTGGCCGCGTTTCCAGGCTGACTGCATGATGGTGGAATGGCCGATGTTGTACACCTGCTCCATGACGTTCAGTTCACAGAGCGTATCCATCCGCTGTTCCGGTGCCAGTTCCCCTAAGAGCGAACTATGCTTGAACCACAGGTCGCGGATATGCAGCAGCCAGTTGTTAATTAAGCCCAGCTCCGGGTTTTCGACCGCAGCCTGAACGCCGCCGCAGCCGTAGTGACCGCAGATAATAATGTGCTCAACTTCAAGGACGTCTACGGCGTACTGCACAACGGAAAGGCAATTCAGATCGGTATGAACAACCAGGTTCGCCACGTTACGGTGAACAAAGAGTTCGCCTGGCTCCAGGCCAGTAAGGCGTTCGGCGGGAACACGGCTGTCGGAGCAGCCAATCCAGAGAAAGCGGGGTTTTTGTGCCTGGGCAAGTCTTTCGAAGAAACCGGGGTCTTCCTCAACCAGCATTTTTGACCAAAGTTCATTATTGCTGATAAGGGAATCAATGTCTTTCATGTGAGGTTAACGCCTGTCACCCGAGAAGTGCGATGGGGTAATATAGGGTAACTCAGCAAATTTATAAACAAGTACCGAATAAGGTAAGCGAATACCCATGACAATTGCATTGGAACTGGAACAGTTAACGAAAACCTATCCCGGCGGCGTTCAGGCGCTGCGCGGGATAGATCTTCGTGTTGAGGCGGGCGACTTCTATGCGCTGCTCGGCCCTAACGGTGCGGGAAAATCCACCACCATCGGTATCATCAGCTCGTTGGTGAATAAAACCTCCGGCCGCGTGCGGGTGTTTGGATACGATCTGCAAAAAGACGTGGTCAACGCCAAACGCCAGCTTGGCTTGGTTCCCCAGGAATTCAACTTCAACCCGTTTGAGACGGTGCAGCAGATCGTCGTGCATCAGGCAGGCTACTACGGCGTTGAGCGTAGTGAAGCGATAGCCCGGAGCGAAAAGTATTTAAAACAGCTCGATCTGTGGGAAAAACGCAACGAACGTGCGCGTATGTTATCCGGGGGGATGAAGCGCCGCCTGATGATTGCCCGTGCGTTGATGCATGAACCTAAGTTGCTGATTCTGGATGAACCAACCGCTGGCGTAGACATTGAACTGCGCCGTTCTATGTGGGGCTTCCTGAAAGATCTCAACGACAAAGGCACTACTATTATTCTGACTACCCACTATCTGGAAGAAGCCGAAATGCTGTGCCGCAACATCGGTATTATCCAGCGCGGTGAATTGGTAGAGAACACGTCGATGAAATCGCTGCTTTCCAAGCTGAAATCAGAAACCTTCATCCTGGATCTGGCACCGAAGAGCCCACTACCTAAGCTGGATGGCTATCAGTATCGGTTGGTGGATACCTCCACGCTAGAAGTTGAAGTTCTGCGTGAGCAGGGGATTAACAGCGTGTTTAGCCAGCTAAGCGCGCAGGGAATTCAGGTGCAGAGTATGCGTAACAAAGCTAACCGTCTCGAAGAGTTGTTCGTGACGTTGGTAAACGGTAAACAAGGGGATCAGGCATGATGCAGCTGTACTGGGTGGCGCTGAAAAGCATCTGGACCAAAGAGGTTCACCGCTTCGCCCGTATCTGGATCCAGACGCTGGTTCCGCCGGTCATCACCATGACCCTGTATTTCATTATCTTCGGTAACCTGATTGGCTCGCGTATCGGCGAAATGCATGGCTTCACCTATATGCAGTTCATCGTGCCGGGCCTGATCATGATGGCGGTGATCACCAACGCCTATGCCAACGTCGCTTCCTCATTCTTCAGCGCGAAGTTCCAGCGTAACATTGAAGAGCTGCTGGTGGCGCCGGTACCTACGCATGTGATCATCGCAGGCTATGTTGGCGGCGGCGTCGCGCGTGGTCTGTGCGTGGGCATTCTGGTCACGGCGGTGTCGCTGTTCTTCGTCCCGTTCCAGGTGCATTCCTGGCTGTTCGTGGCGCTGACGCTGGTGCTGACGGCTATTCTGTTCTCGCTGGCCGGTCTGCTGAACGCCGTCTTTGCCAAAACGTTCGATGATATCAGCCTGATCCCGACCTTTGTGCTGACGCCGCTGACCTATCTCGGCGGGGTGTTTTATTCCCTGACCCTGCTGCCGCCGTTCTGGCAGGCGCTCTCGCACCTGAACCCGATCGTCTACATGATTAGCGGCTTCCGTTTTGGTTTCCTGGGCATTACCGATGTGCCATTGGTAACTACCGTCGGCGTACTAGTAATCTTTATTGCCGTGTTTTACCTGCTGTGCTGGTATCTCATCCAGCGCGGCCGTGGACTCCGAACCTAATCGTTTCTGATTAAATCCCCCCTTTTCAGGGGGATTTTTTTACGCCAAATTGATACGCATCAGGCTACTTATTCAGCGTTCTGGCACACTGTCGCTCCGTAAACAGGAGAGATTTTATGCTTGGCTGGGTCATTGCCGGACACGACGACTACGCACAAAAGATACTGGATGCTCTCGAACAGCGCTTTGGCCCACAGCCTCAGTGCTGCGCGGTGAATTTCTGGCGCGGGTTAAGCACCAATATGCTCAGCCGGATGATGTGTGATGCCCTTCACCACTGTGACTCGGGCGACGGCGTGATCTTTCTGACCGATATCAGCGGGGCGGAACCTTACCGGGCGGCGGCATTGATGAACCATAAGCATGAGCATTGCGAAGTTATCGCCGGGGTAACGCTGCCGCTGCTTTTAGCGATGCGTGAACAGCGGGAAAATATCTCCAGCGAAGCTTTTCGGCTGCTTATTGTGGAGCAGGGCGGGGATGCGGTGACCAGCCTTTGGCATCAGCAGCAAAAGAACCCGCCGTTTGTATTGCTGCACAAATATTAAGGGTATCTATTTGTTCGGGGTTGGTATTCACCCGTCTTTTGCTAAACTAATGACTTCCTTCTGTCTTTCCGACAAAAAACTGATTAATTCGCCATGTTAACTCGCCTTGTTTATTGCGTCATGCTGGTCATCAGCATCGGAACTGCCCAGGCAAGCCTGCTCAGTAGCCATGACACCCCCGCCCAGTATATGCAAACCACCGAAGATGCCGATATTTGGGCGCAGGTTGGTGATAATGTGATTTCCGTAGGCCGTATCGGCCAGGGGCAAATCCTGGCGGTGGTGCCGACGCCCGCAGACTACTACGAGTTTAATTTCGGCTTCGGTACCGGGTTTATCGACAAGGCGCATCTTGGCCCGGTAAAAGGCAAGCAGCGAGTGGAAGACCGGCTGGGCGATCTCAACAATCCGTTGAGTAACCAAAACTTGATCACCTTCCGCGACGTGGCTATTTATAGCGAGCCGGCAACGTCGTCAGCGGTGTTCGGCACGCTGGCAGATAACCTGCGTTACCCGATCATCGGCAAACTCAAAGATCGCCTGAACCAGACCTGGTACCAAATCCGCATCGGTAACCGCCTGGGCTACATCAGCAGTCTGGACGCGCAGCCGGATAACGGCATTCCGGTTCTGACCTATCACCATATTCTGCGTGATGAGGAAAATACGCGTTTCCGCCATACGTCGACGACAACCTCGGTGGTGGCGTTCAGCAACCAGATGACCTGGCTGCGTGATATGGGCTACACCACGCTGACGATGTATCAGCTGGAAGGTTACCTGCGTAACCGTATGAACCTCCCGGCTCGCTCGGTGGTGATCACCTTTGATGACGGGTTGAAATCAGTCTATCGCTACGCGTTCCCGATTCTGAAACAGTACGGCTTTAAAGCGACGGCTTACATTATCTCGTCGCGCATTAAGCGCCATCCACAGCCGTGGAATCCAAAGTCTCTGCAGTTTATGAGTATTTCTGAGCTGGAGGCGATTCAGAGCGTGTTCGATATTCAGTCACACACGCATTTTTTGCATCGCGTGGATAACTACCGCCGCCCGATTCTTCTGAGCCGCAGCTACCACAATATCCTGTTTGATTTTGAGCACTCGCGCCGCGCGCTGTCGCAGTTTAATCCGCACGTGCTTTACCTGTCTTATCCGTTTGGCGGCTATAACGATGTTGCGGTGAAAGCGGCCAACGACGCAGGGTTCCATATGGCGGTAACCACGGTACGTGGGAAGGTGAAACCGGGAGATAATCCGTTCCTGCTGAAGCGGCTTTATATTATGAGGACGGATTCGCTGGAGACGATGTCGAGGACAATTACTAATCAGCCTGAGTCGTAAGCTAACCAATTCCCTCTCCCGAGTGGGGAGAGGGGCGGTTGTTACGCGACCTGAACCGGCACGGCTTTTGCGAGACGTTTCATCTCATTCTCACCGTCAAAGTAGGCCACTTTTGGCTGCCAGCTGCGAGCTTGCTCATCTGGCATAGTGACGTAGCTGGCGATAATCAGGATGTCGCCGACGTCAGCGCAGTGTGCCGCCGCGCCGTTGACGGAGATGATTTTAGAGCCGCGTTCACCGGCGATAGCGTAGGTAGAAAAACGCTTCCCGTTGGTGACGTTGTAAATGTCGATGGCTTCATATTCCAGAATGCCTGCCGCCTCAAGGAAGTCCTGATCGATGGCGCAGGAGCCTTCGTAATGCAAGTCCGCCTGAGTCACTTTGACGCGGTGTAACTTGCCTTGCAGCATGGTGCGAATCATAAACTTGAACCTTTGTTACTGGGCTTAAAAAGCGCGGATATCACCCGCGCCGTGGATATTCGAGGCAGTATTGCCCTTTTTATTTGGGCTGTCTACTGCGCCAGATCGACGGTGACGTTATCAATCAGTCGGGCCTGACCGAGCCAGGCCGCCATCAGGATCACCGCACGTTTGCTTTCCGCTGACAGCTCCAACAATGTGTCGGCATCGCGGATTTGCAGGTCATCAGAACGGAAACCTTTTTCGTTCAGTTCTGTAGCCGCGAGAATCAGCATCTCTTCGGTATCCCGGTCGCCGCCGCGCAGTTTATCAGCCAGGCCGTTCATTACCTTGCTTAATCCCGGGGCGATTTTACGCTGATCTGCGGTCAGGTAACCATTACGCGAGCTGAGCGCCAGGCCGTCTTTAGCGCGCACGGTCGGCACGCCAATAATCTCAATATCGTAACCCATATCGGCGACCATTTTGCGGATCAGCGCTAGCTGCTGATAATCCTTCTGGCCAAAACAGGCGACGTCGGGCTGCACGAGGTTGAACAGTTTGCTGACGATGGTGGATACGCCACGGAAATGCCCTGGGCGGCTGGCGCCTTCCAGCATGGTGGAGATGCCTGGCACATCCACAAAGGTTTGCGTGTCGAGACCCTGAGGGTAAACGTCAACCGGCGCCGGGGCAAAGACCATATCCACCTTGCGGCGATTCAACTTTTCGCAATCTTCCTGCAGAGTGCGCGGGTAGCGGGCTAAGTCGTCCGGCCTGTCAAACTGCATCGGGTTAACGAAAATACTGACCACGACCACATCAGCAACGGCTTTGGCTTCTTCTACCAGCGTCATGTGCCCATCGTGCAGGTTGCCCATGGTCGGCACCAGAGCAATGCGCTTGCCTTCCTGGCGCCAGCGGCGAATCTGCTGACGCAGCAGCGGTAACGTTTCGATAATCAGCACAACCTGTCTCCTGTCAGTAAAAACTGTGTTCGTTGCCCGGGTAACTGCCGGATTCGACTTCACTAATGTACTGGCGCACCGCGGCGCGAATATCGCCGGTCTCAGCAAGGAAATTCTTCGCAAACTTAGGAATGTGGCCGCCGGTTATCCCGAAGGCATCATGCATGACCAGAATTTGCCCGTCCGTGACATTGCCCGCGCCGATGCCAATCACCGGGATAGAAAGCGCTTCGGTTACGCGCTTAGCCAGCTCAACGGGAACACATTCCAGCACCAGCAGTTGGGCACCTGCGGCCTCGAGCGCTAAAGCATCGTCCAGCAGCGTTTGCGCGGCCTGCTCGTCACGACCCTGAACTTTGTAGCCGCCAAAAATATTGACCGACTGCGGCGTTAACCCCAAATGCCCACAAACTGGAACGGCGCGCTCCGTCAGCATTTTCACCGTATCAGCCAGCCAGCGCCCGCCTTCGATTTTCACCATGTTAGCCCCGGCTCGCATCACCTCTGCGGAGTTGGCAAACGCCTGCTCCGGCGTGGCGTAGGCCATAAACGGCAGGTCGGCCAGCAGCAGGCAGTTTGGTGCGCCGCGGCGAACAGCGCGAGTGTGGTAGGCAATGTCTGCCACCGTGACCGGCAGCGTAGAGTCGTGGCCCTGCACCGTCATGCCCAGCGAATCGCCAACCAGCAAAACGCCGACGCCTTCGTCTGCAAACAGCTTAGCGAAGCTAAAGTCATAGGCGGTAAGGGTGGCGAATTTCTTGTTGTCCTGCTTGAGCTTACGCAGGGTGGAGGTGGTAGTGGGTTTCATCATCATCCCCGGAGAAAGGTTAGAACAGGATACGGGCGCGCTGTTTACCAGCGAGTAATGCCCTCCTGGGAGAGGCTAGCCAGTATCGCGGCAACAGACTGCCCGTCGGGAAAGCGGCATTCCGGTGCTATTTCCAGTAGAGGAACCAGCATAAACGCGCGGTTCTTCATGTCGTAATGAGGCACGGTCAGGCGTTCGGTGTGCATCACCTTATCGCCAAACAGCATAAGATCGAGATCTAACGTCCGCGGCCCCCAGCGCTCAGCTTTGCGCACGCGGCCATGCTCCAGTTCAATACGCTGAGTATGATCCAGAAGAGCTTCGGCAGACAGGTCGGTGTCCAGCACCACGGCAGCATTCAGATAATCTGGTTGATCCTGCGGGCCAAGCGGGGGAGTGCGGTAAAACGAAGAAGTGGCCACCATTCGGCTTTGTGGAATGGCGGCCAGGGCGTCAAGGGCAGATGAAACCTGCTCCAGCGGCGACGCCTGGTTACTGCCCAGCGCGATATACGCGAGGGTCATGAATTACCTTCACGGCGTGGCGCGCGTTTGCGCGGGCGACGCGTGCGGCGGCGTGCGGCAGGCTCATCGCCAAGGTCGTTCAGCATATCTTTTTGCATTGGCGGCGCAGCCACCTGGAACTCGCCCCACCATTTGGTCAGACGCAGCAGTTCCTGGTTGTTCTCGACTTCCGCGCGGAGCGCCAGCAGGTCGTAAGACGCCCGGAACTTAGGATGCTCCATCAGCTTCCAGGCGCGTTTACCCTGGCGGCGGGACAGGCGAAGCTGCAGACCCCAGATGTCACGCACCAGCGTAGTAATACGTTTTGGAATCGCCAGCGCGCGGCAGGCTTCATCCAGTACTTCATTCATCGCCAATGCAAAGGCGTCGTAGTAAGCGAGGCCGCTTTCCTGGGCGATTTTTTGCGCCATTTCCAACTGTGGATACCAGAACATTGCCGCAAACAGGAACGCCGGGTTCACGCGCATATCGTTGTGAATGCGGGTATCGGTGTTCTTCAGTACCAGCGCAATAATGCGCTCCATTGGGCTGTCGCCCTGCTCGGTGAAGTAGCGGGTGATGATCGGGAACAGCGGCTGGAAGAGCTGATATTCACGCAGCAGCTGGTAGGTTTCAAACCCGTATCCGGCCTGCAGAAGCTTGAGCGACTCTTCGAATAGACGCGCCGGGGGCACATCGTTAAGCAGCGTGGCGAGGCGGGGAATCGGTTCGCCAGTTTCCGGGCTGATGGTCATATCCAGCTTGGCGGCAAAGCGCACGGCGCGCAGCATTCGCACCGGATCTTCGCGGTAGCGCGTTTCCGGGTCGCCAATCAGACGAATAATGCCTTTGTTCAGATCGTTCAGGCCGCCGACGTAATCCCGCACGGAGAAATCGGCCACGCTGTAATAAAGACTGTTGATAGTGAAGTCACGACGCTGGGCATCTTCTTCGATAGAACCAAAGATGTTATCACGCAGCAGCATGCCGTTCTGGCCACGCTGCGAGGTCTGACGGTCGGCAGACTGCTGCTCTTCATGATGGCCGCGGAAGGTGGCCACTTCGATGATTTCAGGCCCGAACATGACGTGAGCCAGGCGGAAACGGCGGCCAACCAGGCGGCAGTTACGGAACAGTTTGCGAACTTGTTCCGGCGTCGCGCTGGTGGTGACGTCGAAATCTTTCGGTTTTTTGCCCAGCAGCAGGTCGCGGACGCCGCCGCCGACGAGGTAGGCCTCGTAGCCTGCTTTGTTTAAACGGTAGAGCACCTTGAGGGCATTTTCACTGATATCTTTGCGGGAAATAGCGTGCTGGTCACGCGGGATAACAGTAATGTGCGGGAGAGTTTCGGTCTCCTCGACCACGACGTCATCGCGGTTAAGCACCTTGCGGCAAAAATTAGCGACTCGGGTAAAAATAGTCCACCTCGGCAGTGTCAATCATAGGGACAAAAAAAACAGCGGCTAATCATAGCTCAGTGTGGGGCATTTGAGAATGATGTATTCACCGGCACACTATTAAGCGACCAGTTCATGACGGCTTGCTCAAGCAACCTTTCCAGCGTCAGATCCTGCCAGCCGTCCGCTACTTGTTGATTTAAAAAGCGCAATGCGTCCGCCAGCAGCGGGCGAGGATCGCCCTGCGGCAGCGCGGGCGCGTGATTCTGCTTCGAAAGCTTAGAACCCTGCTCGTTGAGCGCCAGCGGCAGATGAATATAGCCGGGGGCGGGCCAGCCAAGCTGCTGGTATAGCGAGATTTGCCGCACCGTCGGCTCAATCAAATCTGCACCCCGCACGATCTCCGTCACGCCCTGGAAATGGTCATCCACGACGACAGCAAGATTATAGGCGAACAGACCGTCACGACGGTGAATGATGAAATCTTCCCGCGCCAAAACTTCATCAGCATGCAATTGCCCGCGCAGGCCGTCCTGGAAACTCAGCACCGGGTTGTTCTGCACCAGACGCATCGCGGCGTTTTGCGGCCCGTTGCCAAGGGTTCTGCAATGCCCATCGTAGAAACCGCCGATCTGCTGAATACGGCTGCGGGTGCAGGTGCAGTAATAGCTCAGTCCCTGCTGCTGCAGCCAGGCCAGCGCGGCACGATAGGCTTCATGGCGGTGAGATTGCCATAGCACGTCGCCATCCCAGTGCAGGCCGTAATGCTCAAGCTGCTTGAGGATAGTGTCGGCGGCGCCGGGGACTTCGCGAGGAGGATCGATATCTTCGATGCGTACCAGCCAGCGGCCCTGTTGAGCGCGAGCCTGAAGGTAGCTGCCGAGAGCGGCAATCAGTGAGCCAAAATGCAGTTCCCCGGAAGGTGAGGGGGCAAAACGGCCAATGTAGAGTTGAGCTGACATTTTTTGGGGTGTAATAAAGTAATATGGCGGGAGAGTCTCCCGCCATAGAGGTTTGGCATTTCCGAGGGCCGTTAGCCGGCCATCTGTTTTTCGCGGATTTCTGCCAACGTTTTGCAGTCGATACACAAATCAGCGGTCGGACGTGCTTCAAGGCGACGAATGCCGATTTCTACACCGCAGGATTCGCAGTAGCCGAAATCTTCGTCTTCCACTTTCTTGAGCGTTTTTTCGATCTTTTTGATCAGTTTGCGTTCACGATCGCGGTTACGCAGTTCGAGGCTGAACTCTTCTTCCTGGGCAGCACGGTCTACCGGATCCGGGAAGTTAGCAGCTTCATCCTGCATGTGCGAAACGGTGCGATCTACCTCGTCCCTGAGCTGATTACGCCATGCTTCAAGAATAAGCTTGAAGTGCGACAGCTGGGCTTCGTTCATGTACTCTTCGCCCGTTTTCTCCTGGTATGGCTCCACCCCAGCGATGGCGAGAATACTCAGGGACGACGTTTTACGCTTTTGCCCTTCTTGCATGTTGCTTCTCCTTAACACGCACTTATCGGTCCCCTGTCGGGGTAAAATCAGGCCGCTATAAATAGCAGATGCTTTTCAGGTTGGCAATTATATAAAACTCCTCTCTTGACAACCGTGTGAAGAAAAGCTTATTTGCGAAACGACCCGACTATAAAAAAGACAATACGTTATCTGCCCTTAACCAGATGCTGATTATAAATAGACAGGCAACGGCGTAGTTAGAGTCATCCTCTCGGCAGAAAGTTCTGCTTTCCAGGCGATAATTTCAACCCCACACTGCTGTGCCTCGGTTAACAGCCGCGCATACTTCTCATCAATGTGGCGGGCTGGCGAGACGCTATTTATAGCAGAATGTAAAACCGCAAACAGTAGCACCGCGCGCTCTCCTTGCTGAACCACATTCATCAACTCTCTCAAATGCTTTTGGCCCCGCAGGCTAACGGCATCGGGAAAATAGCCTTTATCCTGCTCGAGCAACGTGACTGATTTCACTTCAATATAGCAGTTAACCTTGTTACTCGCTTGTAACATAAAGTCAATTCTGCTGCGTTCTTCACCGTATTTTACTTCGGCCTGAAGGCTGTCATAGCCTGACAGTTCTGCCGGCGGCGAAGCTGTCAGCATCTCTCTGACCAGAGTGTTCGCGCGTAACGTATTAACGCAAATTATCTCACCCTTTTGTGTTTGAGTAAGCTCCCAGGTATGGGGGTATTTGCGCGTTGGGCTGGCCGATGTGGAATACCAGACCGTGTCGCCCGGCGTGGCGCAGCCTGTCATTGCTCCGGTATTGGGGCAATGCAGCGTCATGGTTTCGCCCTCGGCGGTCACAACGTCCGCCAGAAAGCGTTTATAGCGTTTAATCAGCGTGGCGGACTGCAGCGCGGGTGAAAACTCCATCTACTCTTCCTTATTAGTCAGTGGCCAGTGTTCCAGTGCCTGATAGCGAGTTCTGCCCTGTTCAAAAACGGACTCGTACAGCGAAAATTCATTCACCTGAAATTGCCAGCTAAAGCCCGGCGCGGGGATTGCCACGGAACGTATGGCATTGCGATAAAGCGTCACGTGGGGGTGAAACGGCTGCGGAGACTGATAGCAGCCGCTGCGTGCGGCCTGGGAACGTAGCATATTGGCCAGTTGCAGCAAGCCGCGCGGAGCATGGCGTGGTCCCAACCAGACGACGCTTGAACGCAGCCATTGTCCGGCATCGTCCAGGCGCAGCGTGAAGCCAGGCTGGCTAATTCTTCCGGCAAGGCGGCACAAGGCCTGGCGTTTTTCGTCGGAGACCTCCCCTAAAAAAGCCAGCGTGAGGTGCAGATTGGCCGCGGCTACCGGCCGGCCAGCATCCGCCGGGAACTGGGCGGCTCGCCAGTGAATGATTTGCTGCTGAACCTCGGACGGTAACGTCAGGGCAAAAAACAGGCGTCGATTTTCGGCCATGGTTGTCTCTCGGTTATGGTTTGGCGGGATGCTACAATGCGCGACTGCCGATGTTAACCCTTTGGAGCCGTTTGTGTCCTCATTACCGGTTGCGGCCGTACTGTCGGAAGTGCTGAAAGCGCTTGAGTACGCCCCGCAAGTTTTGCTCAACGCCCCTACCGGCGCAGGTAAATCTACCTGGCTGCCGCTGCAAATCCTCCAGCAGAGTAAGCTGGAAGGTCGCATTTTGCTGCTTGAACCTCGTCGCCTTGCCGCCCGCAATGTTGCTCAGCGGCTGGCCGAGTTATTGGGTGAGAAACCGGGCGAAACTGTCGGCTACCGGATGCGGGCTGACAGCTGCGTGGGGCCAAACACCCGGCTTGAGGTGGTGACCGAAGGGATTTTAACGCGGCTGATCCAACAGGATCCCGAGCTTAACGGTATTGGGCTTGTGATCCTCGATGAATTTCATGAGCGCAGTATTCAGGCCGATCTCGCCCTGGCGCTGCTGCTGGACTTGCAGGCCGGGCTTCGCGATGACCTTAAAATTCTGATTATGTCAGCGACGCTGGACAACCAGCGCCTGCAGCAATGCTTGCCGGATGCGCCGGTGATTACCTCTGAAGGTCGTGCTTTCCCGGTTGAGCGCCGCTATATGGCTCTGCCAGCGCATCAGCGCTTTGATGAAGCCGTTGGCGCCGCCGTGGCCGGCCTGCTGCGTGAGGAGTCAGGATCGCTGCTGTTGTTTTTACCCGGCGTGGGTGAAATTCAGCGCGTGCAGGAACAACTCAAAGAGCGGGTGGCGAGCGATGTTCAGCTATGCCCGCTGTACGGCGCTTTACCCCTGAGCGAGCAGCGTAAAGCGATTCTGCCCGCCGCAGCGGGAACCCGGAAGGTGGTGCTGGCGACTAATATTGCCGAGACCAGTTTGACCATTGAAGGTATCCGCCTGGTGGTGGATGCAGCGCAGGAGCGCGTCGCTCGCTTTGATGCTCGTACCGGGCTGACCCGGCTGGTCACTCAGCGTGTGAGTCAGGCGTCAATGACCCAGCGGGCCGGGCGAGCCGGGCGTCTGGAACCGGGGATTTGCCTGCATCTGATCGCTGCCGATCAGGCCGAACGTGCGGCGGGCCAGAGCGAACCGGAAATCTTACAAAGCGATTTATCAGGCCTGCTGCTGGAGCTATTGCAATGGGGCTGCCAGGACGTGCGCCAGCTAACCTGGCTTGATGTGCCGCCGGAGGCAAACCTTGCGGCAGCTCAGCGTCTGTTACGCCAATTAGGCGCCGTTGACGAGCAGCAACGGCTGACGGCAGAAGGGCAAAAAATGGCGAAAATGGGTAACGAACCGCGTCTCGCCTCTATGCTGGTTTCGGCCAAAACGCCGGATGAACAGGCCACAGCCGCGTGGCTTGCAGCAATCCTGGAAGAACCGCCGCGTACTCAGGGTGGCGGCGATTTGCGGTCGCTTTTCGACAGCAGAAACGGTAACTGGCGGCAGCGCGCCGCGCAGTTGCTGAAAAGAATAAATGCCCGAAGCGGGGAGCCGGATATCTCTCTAGCTATGCCGCTGCTGGCAAGTGGGTTTGGCGACCGTATCGCCCGGCGGCGCGGGGCCGAGGGCCGCTATCAGTTAGCCAACGGCATGGGCGCGATGCTGGAGCAGGATGACGCCATGACGCGGCATGAATGGCTGATAGTGCCGCTTCTGTTGCAGGGCAGTCAGTCGCCGGATGCCCGTATTCTGCTGGCGCTGCCGCTGGATATTGAAGAGCTTGTCGCCCGCGCACCGCACCTGCTGACGGAAAGTGATTCGGTGGAGTGGGATGAAGAGCGGGGGGCGTTAAAAGCCTGGCGGCGGCGTCAAATCGGCAAATTAGCCGTGAAAACGCAGCTGCTGGCGAAGCCTTCCGAAGAGGAAATGCAGCAGGCGATTTTAAACGGCATTCGCGAACGCGGGCTTGGGCTGCTGGAGTGGTCCGTTCCGGCTCAGCAGCTGCGGTTGCGCCTGAGCTGCGCGGCCCGCTGGCTGCCGGAGCAGAAATGGCCTGCGGTGGATGATGATTCCCTGCTGGCGAAGCTCGAAGACTGGCTGCTGCCGGAAATGCGTGGCGTGCACTCGCTGCGTGCGTTGAAAAATATCGATCTTAGCCGGGCGCTGGGCAACTTGCTTGACTGGCCAATGCGTCAACGGCTGGATAGTGCCCTGCCAACTCATTACACTGTGCCGACCGGAAGCCAGATTGCGATTCGCTATGACAGCGAAAATCCGCCTGTACTGGCTGTGCGTATCCAGGAAATGTTTGGTGAAGCACAGACGCCTTGCATCGCCGAGGGGCGCGTTCCGCTGGTGCTTGAGCTATTATCTCCGGCGCAGCGGCCGTTGCAGATCACCCGTGACTTAACGGCGTTCTGGAACGGGGCCTGGCGCGAAGTGCAGAAAGAGATGAAGGGACGTTATCCGAAGCACGTCTGGCCGGACGATCCGGCGAATACGGCCCCGACGCGCCGGACGAAAAAGTATTCCTGAGAGCACTGTCTGGTGCCCTCACCCCAGCCCTCTCCCACAGGGAGAGGGGGAACACGAGAAGATTTTCTGAGTAAGAATGTCGGGCTGTTTTTTTGAGAGATTTCTTCTTTCGCATTGCGCGGAAGAACGGAGAATCGGGCCTTTGCGCCTGAACTTTTGTGGAGAAGATGCATGGCGGGGAATGACCGCGAGCCGATTGGACGTAAAGGAAAACCAACGCGTCCGGCGAAAGAGAAGGTGAGCCGTCGTCGACTCAAGGAAGAGGAGTATGACGACGAGTACGAAGACGAAGATTACGAGGACGAAGAACCTATGCCGCCGCGTAAAGGAAAAGGTAAGGGGAAAGGCTCGGGCCGCCCGTCGAAAAAACGCCGTTTCTTCTGGCTGTTGGTGAAGCTGGCGATCATCTTCTTTGTGGTGCTGGTTATTTACGGCGTGTACCTCGATCAGCAGATTCGCAGCCGCATTGACGGCAAAGTCTGGCAGCTTCCGGCGGCGGTCTATGGCCGCATGGTGAACCTTGAGCCGGATATGCCTTACAGCAAAGCGGAGATGGTGAAGCTGCTGGAAGCGACGCAGTATCGCCAGGTATCGAGCATGACGCGTCCGGGCGAGTTCACCGTGCAGGGGAACAACATCGAGCTGATTCGCCGTCCGTTTGACTTCCCGGACGGCAAAGAAGGGCAGATTCGTGCGCGACTGGTATTCGACGGTGGCCATCTGGAATCCATCCAGAACATGGATAATAACCGCAGCTTCGGTATCTTCCGCCTCGACCCGCGCCTGATTACCATGCTTTCTTCGCCAAACGGCGAGCAGCGCCTGTTCGTGCCGCGTTCCGGCTTCCCGGATCTGCTGGTGGACACGCTGATTGCGACCGAAGACCGCCATTTCTACGAGCACGATGGGATCAGCATTTACTCCATTGGCCGCGCCGTTGTCGCTAACCTGACGGCTGGTCGTGCGGTGCAGGGCGGCAGTACGCTGACTCAGCAGCTGGTGAAAAACCTCTTCCTGAGCAACCAGCGTACGCTGTGGCGTAAAGCCAACGAAGCCTACATGGCGCTGATCATGGACGCTCGCTACGACAAAGATCGCATTCTTGAGCTGTATCTGAACGAGGTGTACCTCGGCCAGAGCGGCGACGATCAGATTCGTGGCTTCCCGCTGGCCAGCCTTTATTACTTCGGCCGCCCGGTGGAAGAGCTGAGCCTCGACCAGCAGGCATTGCTGGTGGGGATGGTAAAAGGCGCCTCGCTGTATAACCCATGGCGTAATCCGAAGCTGGCGCTTGAACGTCGTAACCTGGTCCTGCGTCTGCTGCAGGAACAGAAAGTTATCGATCAGGAGCTGTACGACATGCTGAGCGCGCGTCCTCTGGGCGTGCAGCCTCGCGGCGGCGTGATTTCTCCGCAGCCTGCCTTTATGCAGATGGTGCGTCAGGAGCTACAGGACAAGCTGGGCGACAAGGTGAAAGACCTGTCCGGCGTGAAGATCTTTACCACCTTTGATTCCGTGTCTCAGGATGCCGCAGAAAAAGCGGTGACCGAAGGCGTGCCGGTGCTGCGTGCTTCCCGTAAGCTGAACGATCTGGAAGCGGCGATGGTCATTGTTGACCGCTTTACCGGTGAAGTTCGTGCGGTTGTCGGCGGCGCGGAACCTCAGTTTGCGGGCTTTAACCGTGCGCTGCAGGCTCGTCGCTCCATCGGTTCGCTGGCAAAACCGGCCACTTATCTGACGGCGCTGAGCCAACCGGACAAGTTCCGCCTGAACACCTGGCTTGCCGATGCCCCGATTGGCATCAAACTGTCGAATGGCCAGGTCTGGTCGCCGCAGAACGATAACCACCAGTACAGCGGGCAAGTGATGCTGGTGGATGCGCTGACGCGCTCGATGAACGTGCCAACCGTAAACCTGGGGATGACGCTGGGCTTGCCGGCCATTACCGATACCTGGACCAAGCTTGGGGTACCAAAAGACCAGCTTAATCCGGTGCCGGCGATGATTCTGGGGGCACTGAACCTGACGCCTATTCAGGTTGCGCAGGCCTTCCAGACGATTGCCAGCGGCGGGAACCGTGCGACGCTTTCCGCGCTGCGCTCGGTGATTGCTGAAGACGGCACCGTGTTATATCAGAGCTTCCCACAGGCGGAACAGGCGGTGCCTGCGCAGGCCGCCTATCTGACGCTGTTTGGTATGCAACAGGTGGTGGCTCGCGGCACAGGCCGTGCGCTGGGCGGGAAATACCCGAACCTGCATCTGGCCGGGAAAACCGGGACCACCAACAATAACGTGGATACCTGGTTTGCCGGCGTTGATGGCCGTGAAGTGACCATTACCTGGGTAGGGCGCGATAACAACCAGCCAACCAAGCTGTACGGTGCCAGCGGCGCAATGTCGCTGTACCAGCGTTATTTGTCAAACCAGTCTCCGATCCCGCTGGATCTGACCCAGCCGGAAGATATCGTGGATATGGGCGTCAACGGTGCTGGTTACTTCATGTGTAGCGGCGGTGGTGACCGTGTGCTGCCGGTCTGGACGACGAACCCGAGCGCGCTTTGCCAGCAAAGCCAGCAGGAAGAGCAGTCGGCTAACCCGTTCAGCCAGACGCCAGCAGGCCAGCAGCCGCAGCAACAACCGCAGCAGCAGCCTCAGCAGCAACAGCCCGCTCAGGAACAGAAGAGCGACGGCGTTGCCGGCTGGATTAAGGACATGTTCGGCAGCAATTAAGCCTCGCTTCACTTACAAACCTCTCCCTAACCGGGGGAGGTTTTTTTTCGCTTTTTTTACCCGCCATAACGCGTTTCTTATCTTAAATATCACGGCCAATTAACACCACATAAACCATCTGGTTATTTCTTATTCCCTTAATAAGACTGAGGGTGTGAGGCGCTTGCTATGCAGCCAGCGTTTCGTCTATTATCCTGCGGGCATAATAATAATTATCGTTTACGTTATCATTTACCATTTCACCAGAGAAAATATCATGGCGCGTTCACTCCCAGGTCTGCCAGCCAAAAACCCTGTGCGTAAGCTTGCTCTGTTTGTAGCGGCGGCGGTGGGCACCGTCAGCGTTAATAGCTTCGCGGCGGACACCAGCACGACCAAAAAAGAAGACACTATTACCGTTTCAGCCGCTGCAGTGCCTGCCGAAAGCGCATGGGGGCCATCGCCAACCATCGCCGCTAAACGCAGCGCCACCGCAACTAAAACCGATACCCCGATTGAAAAGACCCCGCAGTCTATTTCGGTGGTGACCAGCGAAGAGATGCAGATGCATCAATTCCAGTCCGTTAAAGAAGCGCTGGGCTATACGCCGGGTATCACTGTTTCGACTCGTGGCGCTTCAAATACCTATGATGCGGTAAAAATTCGCGGCTTTGGTTCGGTGAACCAGAACAACTATCTGGACGGTTTAAAGCTGCAGGGCGATTTCTATAACGAAGTTATCATCGACCCTTATATGCTGGAGCGCGTGGAGCTGATGCGCGGCCCAACGTCCGTGCTGTACGGCAAAAGCAGCCCTGGCGGTATTATCTCAATGGTTAGCAAGCGTCCAACCACTGAACCGCTGCGTGAAGTGCAGTTTAAAATGGGTACAGATAACCTGTACCAGACTGGTTTCGATTTCAGCGATGCGCTGGATGATGCCGGCGTTTACTCTTACCGTCTGACCGGCGTGGCGCGTTCTAACGATGACCAGCAGCGTGATGCGAAACAGAAGCGTTACGCGATTGCACCATCTTTCTCCTGGCGTCCGGACGACAAAACTAACTTTACCTTCCTGTCTGATTTCCAGAATCAGCCAGAAACGGGTTATTACGGTTGGTTGCCGAAGGAGGGGACAGTTCAGCCTCTGCCAAACGGCAAGCGCCTGAGCACCGATTTCAACGAAGGTGCTAATAACAATACCTATTCCCTGTCCCACAAAATGGTGGGGTATAGCTTTGAACATGGCTTTAACGACACCTTTACTGTGCGTCAGAACCTTCGCTATACCGAATCCAAAACCTCGCAGAAAAGCGTTTATGGCACAGGCGTCGACTCGACGGGCTATATGCTTAACCGCGGTACCGTTGTGGATAACGAAAAACTGCATAACTTTGCGGTTGATACCCAGCTAGAAAGTAAATTCTCTACCGCTGATGTTGAGCATACTCTGCTGACGGGTGTTGATTTCCAGCGCATGCGAAATGACATTAATGCGACCTTCGGTAGCGCGCCGCAGTTGGATCTTTATAATCCGGTTTACAGTGACTTTGATTTTGGCGATGCGGCCCCTTACCAGCAGAACAAGCAGAAGCAGACCGGTATTTATGTTCAGGATCAGGCCGAGTGGAACAAGTTTGTCCTGACAATGGGTGGACGTTATGACTGGCTGACTCAGTCGACCCGAGCTTACCAGGCCAACAATTACACCGAGCGCAGTGATAACCAGTTCACAGGTCGTGCAGGCTTAAACTACCTGTTTGATAACGGTATTACACCTTACGTCAGCTACAGCGAATCCTTCGAACCAAACTCCGGCGCAGATTTCTACGGCAATACTTTCAAACCTTCTAAAGGTCGCCAGTATGAAGCCGGCGTGAAGTATGTACCGAAGGATATGCCAGTTGTGATTACAGGGGCGGTCTACCAGCTGATCAAAACCAATAATCTGATGTCAGATCCTGATACCTCACACGGTTTTTCTTCCATTCAGGGCGGCGAGATTCGTTCACGCGGCGTAGAGCTGGAGGCGAAAGCGGCGCTGAATGCCAATATCAACGTTACTGCGTCCTACACCTATACGGATGCGAAATACACCAAAGACTCGACGCTTGAAAACAAAACTCCTGAGCAGGTTCCTGCGCACATGGCTTCCCTGTGGGGGGATTACACCTTCAACAGCGGCGTGCTGAGTGGCCTGACGTTGGGTACCGGCGGTCGTTTCCTTGGCTCCAGCTACGGCGACCCGGCTAACACCTTCAAAGTGGGCAGTGCAGCGGTGATGGATGCAGTCGTGAAGTATGACCTTGGTCGCTTCGGGCTGAACGGCTCCAGCATTGCGGTCAACGTGAACAACCTGCTTGATCGCGAATACGTTGCCAGCTGCTTCGCAACCTACGGTTGCTTCTGGGGCGCTGAGCGTCAGGTGGTTGCTACTGCGACCTTCCGCTTCTAACTTGTCTCCCGGGCACGGTTCGCCGTGCCCTTCACTAAGATGGCTACCATGCAGGATAAACAGCTTCATCCCGACACGACTTTTAGCCTCACTGATGTCACGTTTCGCGTGCCCGGCCGCACGCTACTCCATCCGCTGTCTATCACCTTTCCGGTGGGTAAAGTCACTGGCCTGATTGGCCATAACGGCTCCGGTAAATCGACGCTGCTGAAAATGCTGGGTCGCCACCAGAAACCTTCTGAAGGTGAAATTCTGCTGAACTCACAGCCGCTGGACAGCTGGGGCAGCAAAGCTTTTGCCCGGCAGGTGGCCTATCTTCCCCAGCAGCTTCCTGCCGCTGAGGGCATGACGGTGCGTGAGCTGGTTGCGATTGGTCGTTATCCGTGGCATGGGGCTTTAGGGCGTTTTGGGGTGGCTGACCGTGAGCTGGTGGATGAGGCAATCAGTCTGGTAGGACTAAAGCCGTTTGCGCATCGCCTGGTGGACAGCTTGTCCGGCGGCGAGCGCCAGCGGGCATGGATCGCCATGCTGGTGGCGCAGGATAGCCGCTGCCTGCTGCTGGATGAGCCAACGTCTGCGCTGGATATCGCTCATCAGGTTGACGTGCTGGCGCTGATCCATCGCCTTAGCCAGGAGCGCGGCCTGACGGTGGTTGCCGTTCTGCACGATATCAATATGGCTGCGAGATATTGCGACAATCTGGTGGCACTGCGCGGCGGCGAAATGATCGCGCAAGGGACGCCGGAAGCGTTAATGCAAAGCGAGACGCTGGAGCATATCTACGGTATTCCTATGGGCATCCTGCCGCACCCGGCGGGGGCTGCGCCGGTGAGTTTTGTTTATTGATGAGCCGTATGAATGACTTTCTTTTAACCCGTCGCCGCCTTCTGGCGGCGATGGCGCTTTCACCGCTGCTGCTAAAATTACCTGTCGCGCAGGCGGCGGTGCCGGATGCAAAACGCATCATCGCCCTGGAATGGCTGCCCGTTGAGCTGATGATGGCGCTCGGCGTCACGCCGATGGCCGTCGCTGATATCCCTAATTACCAAATCTGGGTGAACGAACCTAAGCTGCCGGCAGGCGTGATTGATGTGGGCCTGCGCACCGAACCCAACCTCGAGCTGATGGCGCAGCTAAAACCGTCTCTGATTCTCTATTCTGCAGGCTACGGCCCTTCGCCAGAAAAAATCACCCGTATCGCACCAGGGCTTGGGTTCAATTTTAACGATGGCTCCGGCAAACCGCTGGAGATTGCGCGTAAATCGCTCATTCAGCTGGGTGATACGCTGGGCATGCAGCAGGCTGCCAGTCGGCATTTGGCCGAATTTGATGCGTTTATTGCCAGTATGAAACCTCGCTTTGCCGCGCGCGGCAACCGCCCGGTGCTGCTGATGTCATTTTTGGATAATCGCCATGCACTGGTGGTGGGCAAACACAGTTTGTTCCAGCAGGTGATGGATTTGCTGGGGGTGACGAATGCCTGGCAAGAAGAAACGAACTTCTGGGGGACGGCGGTCGTTGGGATTGAACGCCTGGCGTCGATCAAAGACGCCGATGTGCTGTGCTTCGACCATAAAAACGAAGCGGTAGCCCGCCAGGTAACGGCCACGCCGCTGTGGAAAGCGATGCCGTTTATCCGCCAGAACCGTTTTCAGCAAGTTCCCGCCGTCTGGCTTTATGGCACGACGATGTCGGCTATGCACTTCGCCCGCGTGCTGGACGATGGCCTGAGGAGCCTGGCCTGATGAAACGTCACGCTATTTTCCCCGCCAGCCTGCTGCTGGTGCTGTTTGTTTGTGCACTGTGGCTGACGCTGCATAACATGCATGGTGTCTTACCCTCTTCGCAGTGGCGCAGCGCTTTTATCCAGCCGGATATCGACAGTGTTCAACAGATGTTATTTCACTTCAGCCTGCTGCCGCGTCTCGCAATATCGCTGTTGGTTGGGGCAGGGTTGGGCCTCGTCGGCGTGCTGTTCCAGCAGGTGCTGCGCAATCCGCTGGCGGAGCCGACAACGCTTGGCGTAGCCAGCGGGGCTCAGCTTGGCGTCACGGTTGCTACGCTTTGGGTGCTGCCGCTGGCTGCCCAGCCGTTTGCAGCGCTGATTGGTGCGGCGGTCGTAGGCCTGCTCGTGTTTGGCGTTGCCTGGGGCAAGCGGATGTCGCCGGTCACGCTGATTCTTGCGGGCCTGGTGCTGAGCCTTTATTGCGGCGCGGTCAACCAACTGCTGGCTATCTTCCACCATGACCAGCTTCAGAATATGTTCCTGTGGAGCACCGGGTCACTCAATCAGCAGGACTGGAGCAGCGTTGAAAGTCTGTGGCCACGCCTGCTGGGCGGCCTGCTGCTAACGCTGCTGTTGCTGCGTCCGTTGACGCTGATGGGACTGGATGACGGCGTGGCGCGTAATCTGGGCCTGGCGCTTTCTCTGGTACGGCTGGCGACGCTGGCGCTGGCGATTGTGATCAGCGCTCAGTTGGTTAATGCTGTCGGGATAGTCGGTTTTATCGGGCTGTTTGCGCCGCTGTTGGCCAAAATGCTGGGGGCTCGACGCCTGGCCGCTCGTTTGTTCCTTGCCCCGTTAATTGGGGCGCTGATTCTCTGGCTGTCTGACCAGGTTGTGGTCTGGCTTTCCAGCGTATGGGGCGAAGTCTCTACCGGGACGGTCACCGCGTTGATTGGCGCGCCTATCCTGCTGTGGCTGCTGCCGCGTCTGCGCACCAGCGGTGCGCCGTCCATGAGCGCCGGAGACCACGTTCAGGCTGAACGCCAGCGTGTACTGTTTTGGATCGCCGCTGGTCTTGGCATTCTGCTGCTGGTGATTGCCGCTGCGCTGGCGCTGGGACGTGATGCTGATGGCTGGCGCTGGCTAAGTGGCGCGCTCTTTGACGATGTGCTGCCGTGGCGCTGGCCGCGCGTTATGGCGGCTTTGACCGCGGGCGTGATGCTGGCGGTTGCAGGCTGCCTGATCCAGCGGTTAACCAGCAATGCGATGGCCAGCCCGGAAGTCTTGGGCATTAGCTCCGGCGCGGCCTTCGGCGTGGTGCTGATGCTGTTTATTGTGCCGGGGAATGCGTTTGTCTGGCTGCTGCCGGCGGGCAGTCTTGGTGCGGCTGTCACGCTGCTGATCATCATGATGGCTGCCGGACGAGGCGGGTTTTCACCTCAGCGTATGCTGTTGGCCGGGATGGCGCTCAGCACCGCCTTTACCATGCTGCTGATGATGCTGATGGCAAGCGGCGATCCGCGTATGGCAACGCTGCTGACCTGGATTTCAGGCTCGACGTATAACGTTACAGGCGAGCAGGCGGTCAGAACGCTGGTTGTCATGGTCGGGCTGTTAGCCATCACGCCGCTGCTGCGCCGCTGGCTGGTGATTTTACCGCTGGGTGGTGCTACTGCTCGGGCGGTGGGAATGGCGTTAACGCCATCGCGTTTTGCGCTGTTGTTGCTGGCGGCAACGCTTACCGCCACGGCGACGTTAATTGTCGGCCCGCTGAGCTTTGTCGGGCTGATGGCGCCGCACATTGCTCGCATGCTTGGGTTCCGCAGGGCAATGCCGCAGATAGCGATGGCCGGGATTTTTGGCGGGATGTTAATGATTCTGGCTGACTGGTGCGGCAGGATGATTCTGTTCCCGAATCAGGTGCCGGCGGGGCTGCTGGCGACGTTTATCGGTGCGCCTTATTTCGTTTATTTGCTGAGAAAGCAGGGGCGGTAGCCCCTCACCCTAACCCTCTCCCCAAAGGGGAGAGGGAACTGGACAGAGCATAAATCAGTTATTTTCCCCCTCTTACTAAAGGGGAGAGGGTACTGGAAAGAGCATAAATCTGCTTTTTCCCCCTCTCCCTTCCAGGGAGAGGGCCGGGGTGAGGGTAAAAATTACAGCTTCGCAAACACGCGGCGTGCCGCATCGATAGTCCGCTGAATATCTTCTTTGCTATGCGCCACGGACATAAAGCCTGCCTCAAACGCTGACGGCGCAAGGTAGACACCTTCTTCCAGCATCAGGTGGAAGAAGCGCTTAAAGCGCTCCACGTCGCACGCAACCACATCGTTATAGCTGGTGACAGTTTCGGCATCGGTAAAGAACAGGCCGAACATGCCGCCGACGTTGTTCACCACCAGCGGGATGTTTTCTGCTTTCGCCGCATTCAACAGGCCGTTAGCCAGCATTTCTGTCAACTCGGTCAGGGTTTGATGAACGCCGGGCTGAGACACTTCTGTCAGGCAGGCGTAGCCCGCTGCCATCGCGATAGGGTTACCGGAGAGCGTGCCTGCCTGGTAAACCGGGCCGGTTGGTGCCAGTGCGTCCATGATTTCACGACGGCCACCGAAGGCACCGACCGGCATCCCGCCGCCGATGATTTTGCCGAGGCAGGTCAGGTCTGGCTCGACATCGTAGTAAGACTGAGCGCCCGCCAGCGCCACACGGAAGCCGGTCATCACTTCGTCAATGATCAGCAGTGCGCCAAATTCGTCGCACAGCGCGCGCAGGCCCGGCAGGAAGTCTGCATGCGGAGGAATACAGTTCATGTTGCCCGCGACGGGTTCAACGATGATACAGGCCACATTCTGAGGATATTGCTCGAAGGCTTCGCGCACGGAAGCCAAATCGTTATAGGTGCAGGTCAGGGTGTGCTTAGCAAAGTCTGCCGGCACGCCCGGAGAGTTTGGCTGGCCGAGGGTCAGCGCGCCGGAACCGGCTTTCACCAGCAGGCAATCTGCGTGGCCGTGGTAGCAGCCTTCGAACTTGATGATTTTATCCCGGCCGGTGTAGCCGCGAGCCAGGCGGATAGCGCTCATGGTGGCTTCGGTGCCGGAGTTCACCATACGAACCATGTCCATGGTGGGCACCAGCTCACAAACCAGCTCCGCCATTTTCACTTCCATTTCGGTTGGCGCGCCAAAGCTCAGGCCGCGCTCAACGGCTTCGATAACCGCATTGCGGATCGCCGGATGGTTGTGGCCGAGCACCATTGGGCCCCATGAGCCAACGTAATCGATATAGGCTTTACCGTCTGCGTCATACAGGTAAGCCCCGTCCGCACGCTCGATAAACAGAGGCACTCCGCCTACGCCGGTAAAGGCGCGTACTGGAGAGTTAACGCCGCCGGGAATGACCTGGCGGGCTGCGGCGTACAGGTTTTCAGACTTACTCATGAATCGGCTCCTGATTCGTGGAAATGGTGACAGCGGGCTATTCTATGTGAAACCTGCCCTGCGTTGAAATATTTGCCCAAATCAAACGTTACGGTTTATTAGCTAATTTAATAAGACGAAGGTCTTTTCTGTGGGTAAAATGCCCGCCTTATTTGTATGACTAAATGGTTAGAGCCCATGAACTTAGCCCATAATTCTCTCGATCAGGCGCAAAGCGTCCAACAGCGTCGCGGGGCTATTCTGCGTCGCCTGATTGGCCAGGATAAAATGCCGCTAATGATTTTGCTGATGGCCGCAGTGGTTGGCACGCTTGCAGGCCTGGTCGGCGTGGCGTTTGAGAAGTCGGTTAACTGGGTGCTTCAGCACCGCATCGGTATGCTGGCGCAGGTCGCGGACAGTGCCTGGCTGGTGTGGCCGCTGGCGTTTATCAGCTCGGCGCTGCTGGCGATGGTGGGCTATTTTCTGGTACGCCGTTTTGCGCCTGAAGCCGGTGGGTCAGGCATTCCTGAAATCGAAGGGGCACTGGAAGACTTACGGCCAGTGCGCTGGTGGCGCGTGATCCCGGTGAAATTTATCGGCGGGATGGGCACGCTCGGCGCGGGAATGGTGCTGGGGCGCGAAGGGCCGACCGTGCAGCTTGGTGGTAACATCGGGCGAATGGTGACGGACATCTTCCGCATGAAAAGTGCGGAAGCCCGTCATTCGCTGCTGGCAACCGGCGCTGCTGCCGGGCTGTCTGCGGCATTTAATGCGCCGCTGGCCGGGATCCTGTTTATCATCGAAGAGATGCGCACCCAGTTCCGCTATAACCTGATTTCGATAAAAGCGGTGTTTATCGGCGTGATTATGTCGAGCATCGTGTTCCGGATCTTTAATACCGAAACCACGGTGATTCAGGTAGGCAAGCTGGCGGATGCGCCGGTCAACACGCTGTGGCTGTATCTGATCCTCGGCATGATTTTTGGCATTGTCGGCGTGGTGTTTAATCGACTGGTGATTGGCGCTCAGGATATGTTCCAGCGCATTCACGGCGGCAACATTAAGAAATGGGTGCTGATCGGCGGGGTGATTGGCGGGCTTTGCGGTGTGTTGGGGCTTATTCAGCAGGCGGCGTCCGGCGGCGGGTTTAGCCTGATCCCGATTGCGGCCATGGGGAATTACACCATCGGCATGCTGCTGTTCCTGTTCGTCGCTCGGGTCATCACCACTTTACTCTGTTTCTCCTCCGGCGCACCGGGCGGTATTTTTGCCCCGATGTTGGCGCTGGGCACGCTGCTTGGCACCGCGTTTGGCACGGCTTGTGCCTCTTGGTTCCCCGCGTATCATCTTGATATGGGCACTTTTGCGATTGCCGGAATGGGGGCGCTGCTGGCGGCCTCATTGCGTGCTCCGCTCACCGCTATCGTGCTGGTGCTTGAGATGACGGATAATTACCAGCTCATTTTGCCAATGATTATCACCTGCCTCGGGGCGACACTGTTGGCACAATTTTTGGGCGGAAAACCGCTATACTCGGTGATTCTGGCAAGAACTCTGGCAAAACAAGAAGCTGAGAAAGCGCGAGCGGGCGAGCAGGCTTCCGCCGGGCAGAATACTTGAACGAATTACTCGGGTATTAGATAATGCCGCAAAAGTGCGGGTTGTTTTCTGCCCGACTTGTTAATTGTTGGGAGCAAAAAATGAGTGATGACGTAGTAGCGCTGCCGCTGCAGTTTACCGAAGCCGCAGCCAATAAAGTGAAAAGTCTGATTGCAGACGAAGAGAACCCGAATCTGAAACTTCGCGTCTATATCACCGGTGGTGGTTGCAGCGGCTTCCAGTATGGCTTTACCTTTGACGACCAGATCAACGACGGCGACATGACCATCGAGAAACAGGGCGTTGCTCTGGTTGTGGATCCAATGAGCCTGCAATATCTGGTCGGTGGCGCGGTGGATTACAGCGAAGGCCTGGAAGGCTCCCGCTTCGTGGTGACTAACCCGAACGCGAAAAGCACCTGCGGGTGTGGTTCCTCCTTCAGCATCTGATAAGTTGCTGAAACAAAAAGCCGCGTATCAAACGCGGCTTTTTTTATCGCTATTGTCGGTCTGTTAGCGCAAAGGTCGGCAGTTTCAGGTGCCAGCGGATGGCCGCGAGGCGGATCGCCAGCGTAACCACCATGCCAATCATGCTGGCCTGCTCAAGCGGGACGTTAAAGGTGTGGTACGCCGTCGCGTGAACAATACCGCCGATAATGCAGGCTGTGGCGTAAATCTCGGTGCGCAGAATCATCGGCACTTCACGGGCCAGTACGTCACGAATAATCCCGCCGCCTACGCCGGTCACCACGCCCATGCAAATCGCCACTAGCGGGCTGGCATCGGCCAGAAACGCTTTATTGACGCCGATGCCAACAAACACCGCCAGGCCGACGGCATCCAGCACGGGAAGCACCCACTTAGGCAGACGTCGTGGCTGGCGCACCAGGACTATCGTCAACATACAGGTCACCATGGCGACCACAAGGTCCGTGGGATCTTTCACCCAGAATACCGGGCCGTTGGCTAAGGCCATATCGCGGATTGTTCCCCCGCCTACCGCGGTAACTACCCCGAGCACTAGCACGCCAAAGGGATCCATCCGCAGTTTCCCGGCCAACAAAACGCCGGAAATAGCGAACACGGCGGTACCGACAATATCCAGCCAATAGACCAGCATTTATGACCCTCAGAGCATGACGTTAAGCTTTCGCCAGCTCTTCGCAGAGCTGTTTTGCGGCGAGGATAATACGCGGGCCCGAGCGAGTAAACCAGTCATCATTCACGGCAATAACCGGAACTTTCAACTGATTACTCCAGAACTGCTGTACCGACGGAATATTGCTCGCATCGCCCGAAATAATAATAGCCTGTGGCTGGCGCGTCAGAACCTGTTCGCGACTGACCTGCGGCCAGGGAACCCGGCTGTCGGCAAAAATATTGCGCCCACCGCAAAGCTCAACGACTTCGTTCTGAATGGAATCTTTGCTGGTAGTAAACAGCGGCTGCTGGCTGAACTGCAGGAACACTTTTTTGCTTTGGCTATGGCCGTAGCGAGCTTTTAGCGCGGCGAACTCGCTGGAGAGTGTTTCAGCCGCTTTGATTGCCTTTTCGGGCGTGGGGCTTAGCGGCGCGAGCTGGCGCAGCGCGGCCTCAACGTCGGCAACGCTTTTAGGATCGAGCCAGATGACCTTAATGCCCAGCGAAACCAGTTGGTTCACCTGCCTGTCCGGGTTACCTCCGCGCCAGGCGAGGACTGCGTCCGGTTTGAGGGCAACGATGCGCTCGAAATTCACGCCCTGCCAGTTGGCTAACTGTTCAATCTGCTTTGCCTGAGGTGGGTAATCAGAGTAAGCACTCACCGCAATAGGGGTAATACCGGCTGCGAAGGCCAGTTCGGTATTAGCGGGAGAGAGGGAGATAACCCGAGGCGCCGCAAACAGCAGCGCCGGGAGGCAAAGGAGCAGGGCGGTCGCCCCGCGCCAAAAGGTGAACTTAGCCACGAGCCAGGTGCTGAACCAGTTTTTCCACCATCAGAGTGGATTGCTTGGCTGCGACGGCCAGGAACTCTTCGAAGCTCAGGTGGGACTGCTGATCGGCCACGTCGGAGATGGCGCGAACCACCACAAACGGCGTGTTGAAGTTATGGCAAACGTGGCCGATGGCCGTCGCTTCCATTTCTACCGCCACGGCTTGCGGGAAGTTGTGGCGAATTTTTGCCAGTGCCACGGAGCCGTTAATAAACGCATCGCCGCTGACGATCAGGCCGCGAACCGCGTGCAGATCCAGCTCTTTAATGCAGGTTTCTGCTGCCTCAATAAGCTTTTTATCGGCAATGAAAGCCGCCGGGCAGCCCGCCATCTGGCCATACTCGTAACCGAAAGCAGTGACGTCAGCATCGTGATAGCGCACTTCGTCGGATACCACGATATCGCCCACTTTCAGCGTCGGTGCCAGGCCGCCTGCGGAACCGGTATTGATGATCACGTCTGGCTTGCAGTGTTCCAGCAGCAGCGTAGCACCCATGGCCGCAGAAACTTTGCCGATGCCGGACTTCAGCAGTGCCACTTCAACGCCGTTTAGCGTCCCGGTATAAATTTCGCAACCGGCGATGCTCAGAGTGTGACGGTTTTCGATTTTGTCACGCAGCAGCGTAACTTCTTCTTCCATTGCACCAATAATGCCTGCTTTCATAGAGATACTCGCTAATGTGGTGGAACATGACTCAATTTTCGGGGCATAGTCTATCATGGCAAACAGTCTCCTTATCAACGGAACAGGAGTGGGCATGAGCGAAATAGACTTCCGCAAAAAAATTAACTGGCACCGACGCTTCCGCTCGCCCGAAGGAGAGAAGAGCGAACTTGAGATCCTGCGTATCTTCGAAAGCGATCGCGGCAGGATCATTAATTCTCCCGCAATCCGCCGCCTGCAGCAGAAAACGCAGGTCTTCCCGCTGGAGCGTAATGCTGCCGTGCGCACCCGTCTTACCCATTCGCTGGAAGTGCAGCAGGTCGGGCGCTACATTGCCAAGGAGATCCTCAGCCGCCTGAAAGAGCAGAAGGCGCTGGAGAAATATGGCCTTGATGAGCTAACGGGCCCGTTTGAAAGCATAGTGGAAATGGCCTGCCTGATGCACGACATCGGCAATCCGCCGTTCGGTCATTTTGGCGAGTCGGCGATTAACGACTGGTTCCGCCAGCGCCTGCAGCCGAAAGACAGCGGCGGACAGCCCCGGAGTGACGATCGCTGCAAGGTAGATGTGCTCCGGCTGCGCGAAGGCGAAGAGGGATTAAATACTCTACGTGGCAAAGTTCGCCAGGACTTGTGCCATTTTGAAGGCAATGCGCAAGGCATCCGGCTGGTGCACAGCCTGCTGCGCATGAACCTGACCTGGGCACAGGTCGGCTGCATTCTCAAATACACCCGCCCGGCCTGGTTTGCCCAAACGCCGCCGGCCAGTCACGCCTATTTGATGAAAAAACCGGGCTTTTATCTGTCGGAAGAGGGGTATATCGCGCGCCTGCGCAAAGAGTTAAATCTGGGCGAGTACAGCCGTTTTCCGCTGACCTGGATCATGGAGGCGGCGGACGATATTTCTTACTGCGTGGCGGATCTCGAAGATGCCGTCGAGAAGCGTATTTTCAGCGTCGAGCAGCTTTATCTGCATCTGAGCGAGTCCTGGGGTGAGCAGAAAAAGGGCGATCTCTTTGAGCTGGTGGTCAAAGATGCCTGGGAGAAATCCCGCACCAACCAAATGCGTCGTAGTGCGGAAGATCAGTTCTTTATGTACCTGCGCGTCAATACGCTAAACAAACTGGCGCCGTATGCCGCCCAGCGTTTTATCGATAATTTGCCTGAGATTTATTCCGGCGAGTTCAATCATGCATTGCTGGAGGACGACAGCCCGTTTGCCCGTCTGCTGGAACTGTACAAGCAGGTGGCCGTGCGCCAGGTCTTCAGCCACCCGGATATTGAGCAACTGGAGCTGCAGGGCTACCGGGTTATCAGCGGTTTACTGGATATTTACAGTCCCTTACTCGCACTTTCAACGGAGGACTTTACTGAGTTGGTGAGTAAGGAAAGCCTGCGTCGTCTGCCGATTGAATCAAGACTTTTCCACAAACTTTCAACTAAACATAGGCTTGCTTATGTGGAAGCCGTCAGCGCTTTGCATCCGGCAAGCCTTGATTTTTCCGTGTGGGAATACTATTTCCGTGCAAGGCTTATTCAGGATTACATCAGTGGAATGACCGATTTATATGCCTGGGATGAGTATCGACGCCTGATGGCAGTGGAGTGAGTTCTATTGGGAGTTTTGTAAAGATGAACAATAAATTTTTACTTTTTCCATGCACTTAAGCGCTGAACTTCGCGCGTAAACTTCACTCTGAATGGTGTACCAACACAGCAATTTTGCGTTATTTGAAAGTTGAGATGATTCCATGAAAAAAACCACGTTAGCAATGAGTGCGCTGGCTCTTAGTCTGGGTTTGGCGCTGAGTCCGATGTCTGCCTCCGCCGCTGAGACGGCCTCTTCCGCATCTGCTGCGCAGCCGCTGCCAAGCCTTGCGCCGATGTTGGAGCAGGTGATGCCTTCGGTGGTGAGTATCAACGTTGAAGGGAGCACAACGGTAAATACTCCGCGTATGGGGCGTAATTTCCAGCAATTCTTCGGCGATAACTCACCGTTTTGCCAGGACGGTTCGCCGTTCCAAAGTTCACCTTTCTGCCAGGGCGGTGGCGCTCAAGGCGGCGGTGACGGCAGCAGCCAGCAGCAGAAGTTTATGGCCCTGGGCTCTGGGGTAATTATTGATGCTGCGAAAGGCTATGTCGTCACGAATAACCACGTAGTGGATAACGCCACTGTGATTAAAGTTCAGCTGAGCGATGGCCGTAAGTTTGACGCCAAAGTGGTGGGTAAAGACCCACGCTCCGATATCGCGCTTATTCAGCTGCAGGATCCTAAAAACCTGACGGCGATTAAAATTGCCGACTCCGACGCGCTGCGCGTGGGGGATTACACCGTAGCCATTGGTAACCCGTATGGCCTGGGTGAAACCGTGACCTCCGGTATCGTTTCTGCACTGGGCCGTAGTGGCCTGAATGTTGAAAACTACGAGAACTTTATCCAGACCGATGCGGCGATCAACCGCGGTAACTCCGGTGGGGCGCTGGTTAACCTGAACGGCGAGCTTATCGGTATCAACACGGCGATTCTGGCCCCGGACGGCGGTAACATCGGTATCGGCTTTGCTATCCCGAGCAACATGGTGAAAAACCTGACCGCTCAGATGGTCCAGTACGGCCAGGTTCGCCGCGGCGAGCTGGGGATTATGGGTACTGAGCTGAACTCGGAGCTGGCGAAAGCGATGAAAGTCGATGCTCAGCGTGGCGCGTTTGTCAGCCAGGTCATGCCGAACTCTTCCGCAGCTAAAGCAGGGATCAAAGCAGGGGATGTGATCACCACGCTGAACGGCAAGGCGATCAGTAGCTTTGCCGCGCTGCGCGCAGAAGTTGGTTCCATGCCGGTGGGCAGCAAAATCTCGCTGGGCCTGCTGCGTGATGGCAAGCCAGTCACGGTGAACCTGGAGCTGCAGCAAAGCACTCAGAATCAGGTTGATGCCGCCACTATCTTCACCGGTATTGAAGGCGCGGAGATGAGCAACCGCGGCGGTAAAGACCAGAAAGGCGTGCAGGTCACCAGCGTGAAGCCAAATACCCCGGCCGCGCGTATTGGCCTGAAAAAAGGTGACATTATTGTCGGCGTGAACCAGCAGGCGGTGAACAATATCGCTGAGCTGCGTAAAGTGATGGACAGCAAGCCGTCGGTGATGGCGCTGAGCATTCAACGTGGTGATGCGCAGATTTATCTGCTGATGCAGTAATCTTCGTGTAGAACTGAAAAGGGCCGCTTTCGCGGCCCTTTTTTATGGATTTCTGAACTACTTATTGCGGGTCAGTTTTTCCAGATCGGACTCAATTTCGCTGATCTTGTTGGTTACCACGGATTCGAGGTGACGCAGATCGTCGAGGATCTTACGCTTTAGATCGACTTCGGTGCGATCGCGCTGGCAAAGCTGATCGAGTTCATCGATGACATAGCGCAGGTTGGGGCTGATCTCCTGCACTTCTTTGTAGCCCTGGCCTACACCATCGGCCACCACGGTTTTGCGCTGGCGTGGGTATTTAAACTTCACGCTTTTGGCAAAAAACTCGCCCTTATCCTTCTGGAAATAGACTTTCAGGATATCGTTGTTGGCTTCCTGCCGGAGGCTGTAACGATCGATTTCATCAGGATTGGTAATACCCAGACTTTTTAAATTATCGTACATAAGCGGTACCCTTCAATATCAATAACCATTAGAGAATTAACGGAAAATTCCTTTTCCGCTAGTGCCAGATGCAAAAAAGGCGGGATAACCCGCCTTTTGGTGCAAAAAACTTAGTCGATGGTACGCAGCAGTTCGTTGATGCCCACTTTACCGCGGGTTTTGGCGTCAACTTTCTTCACGATTACCGCGCAGTACAGGCTGTAAGAGCCGTCTTTAGAAGGCAGGTTGCCGGAAACGACAACGGAGCCTGCTGGCACGCGGCCATAGTGGACTTCACCGGTTTCACGGTCAAAGATACGGGTGCTTTGGCCGATGTAAACGCCCATGGAGATCACGGAACCTTCTTCAACGATAACGCCTTCAACCACTTCGGAACGTGCGCCGATGAAGCAGTTGTCTTCGATGATGGTTGGGTTGGCCTGCAGTGGTTCCAGTACGCCACCGATGCCAACGCCGCCGGACAGGTGAACGTTTTTACCGATCTGCGCGCAAGAACCTACGGTAGCCCAGGTGTCGACCATGGTACCTTCATCAACATAAGCACCGATATTGACGTAAGAAGGCATCAGCACGGTGTTACGTGCGATGAACGCGCCCTGGCGGACTGCCGCCGGCGGCACAACGCGGAAGCCTTCTTTCTGGAAACGCGCTTCGTCGTAGTCGGCGAATTTCATCGGAACTTTATCAAAATAGCGGCTTTCAGCGCCTTCGATTACTTTGTTGTCGTTAATGCGGAAAGAAAGCAGTACGGCCTTCTTCAGCCACTGGTGGGTGATCCACTGGCCATCAATTTTTTCAGCAACGCGCAGCGCACCGCTGTCGAGCAGGGCAATCACCTGATTTACCGCTTCGCGGGTCACGGTATCAACATTTGCCGGGGTGATCTCGGCGCGACGCTCGAAAGCGGTTTCGATTACATTTTGTAGCTGCTGCATGATGAACATTTCCTGATTGTGACTTACCTTTCAACTTTTGGGCGACAATCAACTTGACTGTCGCTCTCGGGCTAAAAAGGTAAAAAATAAAAGACCGTTATTTATCGTTTGGATTAAGGGCCGCTGTCAACCGTTGCTGCACTTCCTGCTGGAGCACATTATTAAGTGCACGCCGGTCTGCGGTGGCGATTATAAATAAATCTTCTACTCGCTCACCAATTGTCGTAATTCTCGCCCCGTAGAGCGAAATACCGAGGTCGGCGAACACTTCGCCCACCCTGGCCAAAAGACCTGGTTGATCGAGTGCAATCAGCTCAAGGAATGTTCGCCGGTCGGTGTGCGTTGGCAGGAAGTTGACTTCGGTATCGACGGTAAAGTGACGCAGTTTTGCCGACTGGCGACGCGGCTGCGGTGGCTGCCAGGTCGTCTGGGTGATTGCCTGCTCGAGACTGTGGCGAATAATATTGTGCCGATCAATGGACAGCGGGCTGCCGTCGGGCTCGAGCACGATAAAGGTGTCCATCGCCATGCCGTCACGGGTCGTGAAGATCTGTGCGTCGTGAACGCTGAGGTTACGGCGGTCGAGTTCGGCACAGACGGCGGCAAACAGATAAGGCCTGTCCGGGCTCCAGATAAAGATCTCAGTGCCACCGCGCGTTGCCTGCGGGCTAAGCAGGATCATCGGCTGACTAAGATCGTGCTTGAGCAAATGCCGGGCATGCCACGCAATCTGGTTTGGCGTATGGCGAACAAAGTAGTTCGCCCGGCAGCGCGCCCAGATGTGATGCAGGGCTTCCTCATTAATGTTGTCCATCCGCAGCAGCGCAAGCGCCTGAAGCTGGTGGTGGCGAACGCGTTCGCGCATATCCGGGCTGTTCTGCATCCCGCGGCGCAGCTGTTTCTCGGTGGCGAAGTACAGCTCACGCAGCAGGCTTTGCTTCCAGCTGTTCCAAAGCGTTTCGTTGGTCGCACAGATATCTGCCACCGTCAGGCAGACCAGATAGCGCAGGCGGTTTTCGGTCTGCACCTCTTCGGCAAATTGTTTAATGACTTCAGGATCCTGAATATCACGGCGCTGGGCGGTGACGGACATCAGCAGATGTTGGCGGACCAGCCACGCAACCAACTGAGTTTCCCGGGAGTTCAGGCCATGAAGCTCGGCAAATTTCAGTACATCCTGTGCGCCCAGCACGGAATGATCGCCACCTCGCCCTTTGGCGATATCGTGGAAGAGGGCGGCAATTAAAATCAGCTCAGGATGGGAAAGACGCGGCCAGAGATCGACGCACAGCGGATGCTTCGATCGAGTTTCTTCTTTCGCGAAGCTTTCCAGCTTTTGCAGGACGCGAATAGTGTGTTCATCCACGGTGTAGGCGTGGAACAGATCAAATTGCATCTGGCCGACAATATGTGACCACTGCGGCATATAGGCCCACAGCACGCTATGGCGATGCATTGGCACCAGCGCACGGCTGACTGCTCCAGGGTGACGCAGCATTACCAGAAACAGCTCGCGCGCTTCCGGAATGTAGCAGAGCGGCTGGGTCAGGTGACGGCGGGCGTGACGAAGGTGGCGCAGCGTTGTGGAGTAAATGCCGGTGATGTCGCGGTTACGCACCATCATGTAAAACATGCGCAGAATAGCCTGCGGCTCGCGCATAAACAGGGTTTCATCCCGCAGATCGATAAGCGTGCCGCGCAGCTGGAAGTCATCATCCAGCGGGCGCGGTTTTTCGCTGGCGTCCAGTGCCAGAATGGCTTCATCGAACAGCTGCAGAAGCATCTGGTTCAGCTCGCCCACGCGACGGGTGACACGATAGAAGTCCTTCATCATGTGTTCGACCGGCTCGTTGCCTTCGCCACTGTAGTGCAGGCGCTGGGCCACGCTAAGCTGGCGGTCAAACAGCAGCCGGTTGTCGTAGCGATTGACTTCCAGGTGCAGGGCGAAGCGAATACGCCACAGCAAATGCTGGCATTCATCAAGTTCTTTGCGCTCGGCTTCGGTCAGGAAGCCAAAATCCACCATTTCGCCCATGGAGGTGGCGCCGAAGTGACGGCGGGCAACCCACTGCAGCGTGTGAATGTCACGCAGGCCGCCGGGGCTGCTTTTGATGTCCGGCTCAAGGTTGTAGCTGGTGCCGTGGTAGCGCTGGTGGCGCTCGTTTTGCTCTTCGACTTTGGCGGCAAAGAACTTTGCCGACGGCCAGAAACCTTCGCTGAAAATGTGTTTCTGGAGCTCAAGGAACAGGGCGACATCGCCAATTAACAAGCGAGATTCGATGAGGTTAGTGGCCACCGTCAGGTCTGATAAACCTTCCAGCAGGCATTCTTCCAGCGTACGTACGCTGTGACCGACTTCCAGCTTCACGTCCCAAAGCAGAGTCAGTAGCTCGCCGATTTTTTGCGCCTGGGCGTCGGTCAGCCGCTTGCGGCTCAGGATCAGCAGGTCGATATCCGACAGCGGGTGAAGCTCGGCACGACCATAGCCGCCCACGGCAACCAGCGCGGCTTCTGGCACATCGGCAAAGCCGTAGGCAATCCACAGCCGCTGAAGCAGCTGATCGATAAACTCGGTACGGGCTTCAATCAGCCGTTCAGCGGAAACGCCGCTATCGAAAGCTTTACCCAGCCATTTCTGGAAAGTGTCTAAGTGCGACTTGATGTCTGCGCAGTTAAGTTCGGCTTCCTGCCAGCTGTTTGGATAGTCCGGCTGGCCGGCGATCTCGGGTTCGGTGGTGTTGGCAAACTGCTCTGGCAAAGCTGGACTCATTGTGCGCTACCCATAAAAAAAGCCGGCTCAGGGCCGGCTTAGATTGCTGACTGACGTCAGGGCATCATTCGTTATGCGAAATCACTGCCGGGATGGTGTCATCTTTACGCAGGGTCATAATCTCGCAGCCGTTCTCCGTCACCACAATAGTATGCTCGTATTGAGCAGACAAGCTGCGATCTTTGGTTTTCACCGTCCAGCCGTCTTTCATGGTGCGAATGCGGTAATCACCGGCGTTAACCATCGGTTCAATGGTGAAGGTCATACCCGGCTGAAGTACTACGCCGCCGTCGTCTGCGTCATAGTGAAGTACCTGAGGCTCTTCATGGAATACGCGACCAATGCCGTGACCACAGTACTCACGTACGACAGAGAAACCTTCGGCTTCAACGAACTTCTGAATTGCCGCGCCGAGGCTGCGCAGGCGGATGCCCGGTTTCACCATACGCAGCGCCAGATACAGGCTTTCCTGCGTAATGCGGCACAGGCGTTCGCCGAGAATCGTCGGTTTGCCCACGATGAACATTTTAGAGGTGTCGCCGTGGTATTCGTCTTTAATAACGGTCACGTCGATATTGACGATATCGCCGTCTTTCAGCACTTTTTCATCGTCCGGAATGCCGTGGCAAACCACTTCGTTGATAGAGATACAGACGGATTTTGGGAAGCCGTGATAGCCCAGACAAGCGGAAATAGCCTGCTGTTCGTTCACGATGTAATCATTACAGATGCGATCCAGCTCGCCGGTGGTAATGCCCGGTTTAACGTGGGATTCGATCATTTCCAGCACTTCGGCAGCCAGACGGCCAGCGACGCGCATTTTTTCGATTTCTTCAGGTGTCTTAATTGAGATAGCCATATCAGATCCGCAGATGTCGATCATGTCGACACAAATGAACAGGGAAGTTGCTGTAATGGTATCAGGGGGGGCGTCTCCCTGCAAAATTGAGAATCATCAAGTGCGTATCACGGCAACAACTATTGGAGTCTGGGCGCCATTTATGGTATAAAGCGCGCCGGACTTGTATTCCGATTTTTCGGGTACAGCCAAATACGCTCACTTTGTGTAAATAACACACACGTATCGACACATATTCCGGGGTGCCCTTTGGGGTCGGCAATATGGGATACGTGGAGGCATAACCCCATACTTTATATAGAGGTTTTAAAACATGGCTACTGTTTCCATGCGCGACATGCTCAAGGCTGGTGTTCACTTTGGTCACCAGACCCGTTACTGGAACCCGAAAATGAAGCCTTTCATCTTCGGCGCACGTAACAAAGTTCACATCATCAACCTTGAGAAAACTGTACCAATGTTCAATGAAGCTCTGGCTGAACTGAACAAGATTTCTTCTCGCAAAGGCAAAATCCTTTTCGTTGGTACTAAACGCGCTGCAAGCGAAGCGGTGAAAGACGCTGCTAACAGCTGCGATCAGTTCTTCGTGAACCATCGCTGGTTGGGCGGCATGCTGACTAACTGGAAAACCGTTCGTCAGTCCATCAAACGTCTGAAAGACCTGGAAACTCAGGCTCAAGACGGTACTTTCGACAAGCTGACTAAGAAAGAAGCGCTGATGCGCACTCGTGAGCTGGACAAGCTGGAAAACAGCCTGGGCGGTATCAAAGACATGGGCGGCCTGCCGGACGCACTGTTTGTTATCGATGCCGATCACGAGCACATCGCTATCAAAGAAGCAAACAACCTGGGTATCCCAGTATTTGCTATCGTTGATACCAACTCTGATCCGGACGGTGTTGATTTCGTTATCCCTGGTAACGACGATGCTATCCGTGCTGTTAGCCTGTACCTGGGCGCTGTAGCTGCAACCGTTCGTGAAGGCCGTTCTCAGGATCTGGCTTCCCAGGCGGAAGAAAGCTTCGTAGAAGCAGAATAATAAGGCACGCTCGTTAGAGCCCTTATTTAACCAGGTAGTATCTAGTTTGGTTAGGGGCCTTTTTATGGCCCCTTTTTCACTTTTAAGCCCGTCTGGCCAATGCGCCGGGCAGGCAACATCTCCGAGGATTTTAGAATGGCTGAAATTACCGCATCCCTGGTAAAAGAGCTGCGTGAGCGTACTGGCGCTGGCATGATGGATTGTAAAAAAGCGCTGACCGAAGCCAACGGCGACATCGAGCTGGCAATCGAGAACATGCGTAAATCCGGTGCGATCAAAGCAGCTAAGAAAGCAGGCAACGTTGCTGCTGACGGCGTGATCATCACTAAGATCGACGGCAACTACGGCGTGATTCTGGAAGTTAACTGCCAGACTGACTTCGTTGCTAAAGACGGCGGTTTCCAGGCATTTGCTAACAAAGTTCTGGATGCAGCAGTTGCTGGTAAAATCACCGACGTTGAAGTTCTGAAAGCGCAGTTCGAAGAAGAGCGCGTTGCACTGGTTGCTAAAATCGGTGAGAACATTAACATCCGTCGCGTTTCTTCCCTGGAAGGCGAAGTTCTGGGTTCTTACCAGCACGGCGCACGTATCGGTGTTCTGGTTGCCGCTAAAGGTGCTGATGAAGAGCTGGTTAAACAGCTGGCAATGCACATCGCTGCAAGCAAGCCTGAGTTCGTTAAGCCTGAAGACGTTTCTGCAGAAGTTGTAGAGAAAGAGTACCAGGTTCAGCTGGACATCGCGATGCAGTCCGGTAAACCAAAAGAAATCGCAGAGAAAATGGTTGAAGGCCGCATGAAGAAATTCACCGGTGAAGTTTCTCTGACTGGTCAGCCGTTCGTCATGGACCCAAGCAAAACTGTTGCTCAGCTGCTGAAAGAGCACAATGCTGACGTGACTAACTTCATCCGCTTCGAAGTGGGTGAAGGTATCGAGAAAGTTGAGACTGACTTTGCAGCAGAAGTTGCTGCCATGTCCAAGCAGTCTTAATGGTTTAAAAGGAACCGCCAACCGGCGGTTCCTTTTTATCCAGCCTTACAATTTCAGAGCGCTCCGTTAGGCGAGCGGGCTGAAATGCGACAGAATGTCGCCAGAATTAACCATCCCCCATTCGTTGACTGTTCTCAGGAAAGAAACATGGCTACCAATGCAAAACCCGTCTACAAACGTATTCTGCTCAAACTGAGCGGCGAAGCTCTGCAAGGCACAGAAGGCTTTGGTATCGACGCGAGTATTCTGGACCGTATGGCTCAGGAAATTAAAGAGCTGGTGGAACTTGGCATTCAGGTCGGGGTGGTAATCGGGGGTGGCAACTTATTCCGTGGTGCAGGTCTGGCTAAAGCCGGCATGAACCGCGTCGTGGGCGACCACATGGGCATGCTGGCGACCGTAATGAATGGCCTGGCAATGCGCGATGCGCTCCACCGCGCCTATGTGAACGCCCGCCTGATGTCCGCTATTCCATTGAATGGCGTTTGTGATAACTACAGCTGGGCAGAAGCTATCAGCCTGCTGCGTGCTAACCGCGTAGTTATCCTGTCTGCCGGTACCGGTAACCCGTTCTTTACCACTGACTCTGCGGCCTGCTTGCGAGGAATCGAAATCGAAGCAGACGTGGTACTGAAAGCTACTAAAGTGGATGGCGTGTTTACCGCCGATCCGGCAAAAGATCCTTCAGCTACCATGTACGATCAACTGACCTACAGTGAAGTGCTGGATAAAGAGCTGAAAGTGATGGATCTTGCCGCGTTCACCCTTGCTCGTGACCACAAATTGCCGATCCGTGTGTTTAACATGAACAAACCGGGTGCGCTGCGTCGTGTGGTAATGGGTGAGAAAGAAGGCACTTTAATTACTGAATAATTTCAGTTGCCCGGCAATCAGGGTAAGATTTGGCTTTATCTACAGCCAGGAATAAACAGGGCTATACTTAGCCTGCAGCTTCAAAGCTGCAGAGAATAAGCGTGGTCTGCCTTAAACCAGTTTTCAAGGATTCGTAACGTGATTAGCGATATCAGAAAAGATGCTGAAGTGCGTATGGATAAATGCGTCGAAGCGTTTAAAAACCAAATCAGCAAAATCCGTACCGGCCGCGCTTCTCCAAGCCTGCTGGACGGCATCGTCGTAGAATACTACGGCACACCAACGCCGCTGCGCCAGCTGGCCAGCGTCACCGTTGAAGATACCCGTACTCTGAAGATCAACGTGTTCGATCGTTCTATGGGCCCGGCGGTAGAGAAAGCGATCATGGCTTCTGACCTGGGTCTGAACCCAAGCTCTGCGGGCACCGATATTCGCGTTCCGCTGCCTCCGCTGACCGAAGAGCGTCGTAAAGACCTGATCAAAGTGGTTCGTGGTGAAGCCGAAGGCGCACGCGTGGCTGTTCGTAACGTTCGCCGCGACGCTAACGACAAAGTTAAAGCGCTGCTGAAAGACAAAGAGATCAGCGAAGATGACGATCGTCGTTCTCAGGACGACGTGCAGAAGCTGACTGACGCTGCTATCAAAAAAGTGGATGCGGCTCTGTCTGAAAAAGAAACCGAGCTGATGCAGTTCTAATCCACAATTTTTGTGGAAAATTCGCCGCCCAGTAAGCCCTCGCGTACCGCGAAGTGTTTACGAGCGGCGTTTTGCTTTATAAAAACGTCAAGTAAAGGCGTAGACAATGGGCCTCCCGCGCCGCAAACTATTGCGCCATTAACCCTTCATTTTACGACCCCGAGTACCTCATGAAGCAGCTCACTATTCTTGGTTCCACCGGCTCTATTGGCGTCAGCACGCTAAGCGTCGTTCGTCATAATCCTGAAAAATTTGCCGTTACGGCTCTGGTTGCGGGCAGTAATGTCGGGAAAATGGTTGAACAGTGCCTGGCGTTCTCGCCGAAGTATGCGGTCATGGCCAGTGAGTCTGCGGCGGCGGAAGTCCGTCGTGCCCTGAAAGAGCAGGGGAGTAAAACGGAGGTAATGGCCGGCGAGCAGGCGGCTTGCGAAGTCGCTACGCTTGGCGAAGTGGATCAGGTGATGGCTGCTATTGTGGGTGTGGCAGGGTTGTCTTCAACGCTTGCGGCTATCTCTGCGGGTAAACAGGTTCTGCTGGCAAACAAAGAGTCGCTGATCACCTGCGGCCGTTTGTTTATGGAAGCTGTTGCACGCAGCAAAGCGCAGTTGTTGCCCATCGACAGCGAACATAACGCCATTTTTCAGAGTATGCCGGAAACAATCCAGCGTAACCTGGGATACGCTAGCCTCGAAGATAATGGCGTATCGTCTATTATCCTCACCGGATCGGGTGGCCCGTTCCGGGAAACGGCTTATGCAGACCTGGCGGCGATGACGCCGGATCAGGCTTGCAGCCACCCGAACTGGTCGATGGGGCGTAAGATTTCCGTCGACTCGGCCACCATGATGAACAAAGGTCTCGAATACATTGAAGCTCGCTGGTTGTTCAATGCTTCAGCTGCACAAATGGAAGTGCTGATTCACCCTCAGTCTGTCATTCATTCCATGGTTCGTTACCGCGATGGCAGCGTGCTGGCTCAGCTTGGTGAGCCCGACATGCGCACGCCTATTGCTCATGCGATGGCTTACCCTGCACGCGTAGAATCTGGTGTTACATCGCTCGATTTCTGCAAAATCGGTTCGCTGACTTTCATGGAACCTGACTTTGAGCGCTATCCATGCCTGAAGTTAGCCATTGATGCCAGCGCGCAAGGGCAGGCGGCGACAACCGCGCTGAATGCCGCGAACGAAGTGGTCGTAGAGGCGTTCCTGAACCAGCAGGTCAGATTTACCGATATCGCGGTGCTAAACCGCAGCGTGCTGGAGCAAATGAACTTAGCTGAACCGCAAAGTGTGGATGAAGTGCTTAGTGTGGATGCTATTGCTCGTGAAATCGCCAGGAAACAAGTGATGCATCTCGCAAGCCGGTGATAATTCATCCGGCTGAAGTGCCGCCATTTGTTCGCTTTGTGCTTCAGTGATATAGTCTGCGCCACTTAATCGCCAGATGTGACTGAGCGTTAAGTGGAAAGCCGTGTCACAACACGGCTTTTTTATGCACCAGGCTTCAATATTCCTGAGTACCGCTTAATTTTTTTCAGGGAATCATTACGCGTTATGTTGTCTGCTAATCAACAATTAAGCGAATCCTTAACTACGCATGGCGCCCGCCATGTTGCCATCATTATGGATGGCAATGGCCGTTGGGCTAAGCGTCAGGGGAAAATGAGGGTTTTCGGTCATAAAGCCGGAGCAAAATCGGTACGCCGCGCTGTGACTTTTGCAGCCAACAACGGTATCGATGCGCTGACGCTTTACGCTTTTAGCAGCGAGAACTGGAACCGCCCCGCTCAGGAAGTGACCGCATTGATGGAGCTGTTCGTCTGGGCATTAGACAGTGAGGTGAAAAGCCTGCACCGTCATAATGTTCGCTTGCGTATTATCGGCGATACCAGCCGATTTAATCTCCGCCTGCAGGAAAGAATCAAAAAAGCGGAAGCATTAACCAGTGAGAATACTGGGCTGACGCTCAATATCGCTGCGAATTATGGCGGGCGTTGGGATATCATTCAGGGAGTGCGACAGCTTGCGTCGCAGGTGCAGGAAGGCTTATTGCGCCCGGATCAGATTGATGAAGACCTGCTCGGTCAGCAGATCTGCATGCATGAACTGGCTCCCGTAGATTTAGTAATTAGGACAGGAGGAGAGCATCGCATCAGTAACTTCCTCATCTGGCAAATTGCCTATGCGGAACTTTATTTTACCGATGTTCTTTGGCCTGATTTCGATGAACAAGACTTTGAAGGTGCGCTAAATGCTTTTGCAAACCGAGAGCGTCGTTTTGGTGGCACAGCACCTGGTGGTGAATAAGCCTGTTGGGGGTCACTTTTGCTGAAGTATCGCCTGATTTCCGCGTTTATTATGATTCCCGTTGTCATCGCGGCGCTGTTTTGGCTTCCGCCAGTAGGATTTGCGATTGCTACGCTGGTGATTTGTATGCTGGCCGCATGGGAATGGGGGCAACTCGCCGGTTTCGTTGCTCGTTCGCAGCGCGTCTGGCTGGCGGTGCTATGTGGTCTGTTGCTTGCCGTCATGCTGATTTCGTTGCCGGAGTATCGGCATTCGGTGCATTTGCCGATAATCGAATTCTCACTTTGGGCATCGCTAGTGTGGTGGGTCGCGGCGCTGCTGTTGGTTCTGTTTTATCCGGCCTCTGCTGCATTGTGGCGTAATTCCAAACCGCTTCGACTGGTCTTTGGCCTGCTAACCATTGTTCCCTTCTTCTGGGGCATGGTAGCGCTGCGCAGCTGGCATTATGATATCAACCACTACAGCGGCTCTGTTTGGTTGCTGTATGTGATGTTCCTGGTCTGGGGCGCAGACTCTGGCGCTTATGTTTTTGGGAAAATGTTTGGCAAGCATAAACTTGCGCCAAAGGTCTCGCCTGGCAAGACCTGGCAAGGGTTTATTGGTGGCCTTGCGACTTCCGCGGTCATCTCGTTGCTGTTCGGCATGTGGGCGAATTTGAACGTAGCTCCCGTTGTTCTGCTAACCTGTTCCATTGTTGCCGCGCTGGCTTCCGTTTTAGGTGATTTGACCGAAAGTATGTTCAAACGCGAAGCGGGAATTAAAGATAGTGGTCACCTTATCCCGGGACATGGTGGTATTCTTGACCGTATTGACAGTCTGACAGCGGCGGTGCCGGTGTTTGCCTGTCTGCTGCTTCTGGTATTCAGGACGATTTAACGGAAGGTTTTATGTTGAGCATACTCTGGAATTTGGCTGCGTTTATCGTTGCACTGGGTGTTTTGATTACCGTGCACGAGTTCGGCCATTTTTGGGTTGCTCGCCGCTGTGGCGTTCGTGTGGAACGCTTCTCTATCGGGTTTGGTAAGGCGCTTTGGCGTCGTACCGACCGTCAGGGAACCGAATTTGTTATCGCGCTGATCCCGCTGGGTGGCTACGTTAAAATGCTGGATGAACGCGTTGAACCGGTGCTGCCGGAAATGCGTCATGCTGCGTTTAACAACAAAACGGTTTCTCAGCGTGCGGCTATTATCGCCGCTGGCCCCATCGCTAACTTCATCTTCGCTATCTTTGCCTATTGGCTGGTGTTTATCATTGGCATTCCCAGCCTGCGTCCGGTGATCGGTGAAATAACCCCCAACTCTATCGCTGCGGAAGCACAAATTAGCCCCGGTATGGAACTAAAAGCGATAGATGGTATCGAAACGCCTGATTGGGATGCCGTTCGTTTAGCTTTAATCGGTAAAATTGGCGATGCGAGTGCGAGAGTTTCTTATGCACCGTTTGGGACGAATCAAACGCGCGATGTAACCCTTGATCTAAGTCATTGGCAGTTTGAACCTGATAAACAGGATCCGGTCGTATCACTTGGATTCAGGCCCCGTGGTCCGCAGATTGAAAACGTGCTGGACGAAGTTCAGCCGCAGTCTGCAGCCAATAAGGCTGGTTTGCAAGCAGGGGACAGGATCGTTAAAGTCAACGGTCAGCCGCTCCTTCAGTGGAGTGAATTTGTAAACCTGGTGCGTGACAATCCAGGGCAGCCGCTGGCCATAGAGATTGAAAGACAGGGGAGCCCCTTGTCTTTGACGCTGATACCGGATACAAAACCGGGTAAAGCGAAAGCAGAAGGGTTTGCAGGGGTGGTACCTAAAATTATCCCGCTGCCCGATGAGTACAAAACAGTGCGTCAGTATGGGCCGTTTACCGCTGTAGCAGAAGCCACGGATAAAACCTGGCAACTGATGAAGCTAACGGTCAACATGCTGGGGAAATTAATAACCGGTGATGTAAAACTGAACAACCTCAGTGGGCCAATCTCCATAGCTCAAGGGGCAGGTATGTCGGCGGAATATGGGTTGATTTACTTCCTGATGTTCCTGGCGCTTATCAGCGTCAACTTAGGGATTATTAACCTGTTTCCACTTCCCGTCCTTGACGGCGGGCACCTGCTCTTTTTGGCGGTTGAGAAACTGAAAGGCACTCCGGTTTCCGAGCGAGTTCAGGACTTCAGTTATCGCATTGGCTCTATTTTGCTGGTGCTATTAATGGGGCTTGCACTTTTCAATGATTTCTCTCGTTTATAGAGAGAATTAGGTTAGGAAGAACGCATAACAACGATGGCGATGAAAAAGCTCCTCATAGCGTCGCTGCTGTTTAGCAGCGCCACCGTATACGGTGCAGACGGGTTCGTGGTGAAAGATATTCATTTCGAAGGCCTGCAGCGAGTCGCCGTCGGTGCGGCCCTCCTCAGTATGCCGGTTCGCGTAGGCGATACCGTCTCTGACGAGGATATCAGTAATACAATCCGCTCACTGTTTGCCACCGGCAACTTTGAAGATGTGCGCGTTCTGCGTGATGGTAATACGCTGCTCGTGCAGGTCAAAGAGCGTCCAACCATTGCCAGCATCACCTTCTCCGGCAACAAGTCGGTGAAAGATGACATGCTCAAGCAGAATCTTGAAGCTTCCGGCGTACGCGTGGGGGAATCCCTCGACCGCACGACCCTTGGCGACATCGAGAAAGGGCTGGAAGATTTCTACTACAGCGTCGGGAAATACAGCGCCAGCGTTAAAGCTGTCGTCACCCCACTGCCGCGTAATCGCGTTGACCTGAAGCTGGTGTTCCAGGAAGGTGTTTCCGCGAAAATCCAGCAGATCAACATCGTTGGCAACCACGCGTTTAGCACGGATGAGCTGATCTCCCGCTTCCAACTGCGTGATGAAGTGCCGTGGTGGAACGTTGTTGGCGATCGTAAATACCAGAAGCAAAAGCTGGCGGGTGACCTTGAAACCCTGCGCAGCTACTATCTGGATCGCGGCTATGCGCGTTTCAATATTGATTCCACGCAGGTGAGCCTGACGCCGGACAAGAAAAGCATTTATGTGACCATCAATATCACCGAAGGCGAGCAGTACAAGATCGCCGGCGTGGATGTGAAAGGCAATCTGGCCGGGCATTCTGCTGAAATCGAAAGCCTGACCAAGATGCAGCCGGGTGAGCTGTATAACGGCACCAAAGTCACCAAAATGGAAGACGACATTAAGAAACTGCTGGGTCGCTATGGCTACGCCTATCCGCGCGTACAGACTCAGCCAGAAATTAATGACGCTGACAAAACTGTGAAGCTGCACGTTAACGTCGATTCCGGTAACCGTTACTACGTGCGTAAGATCCGCTTCGAAGGTAACGACACCAGTAAAGATGCCGTTCTGCGCCGCGAAATGCGCCAGATGGAAGGCGCGTGGCTGGGTAGCAACCTCGTTGATGCCGGTAAAGAGCGTCTGAACCGTCTGGGTTACTTCGAGACTGTCGATGTGGACACCCAGCGCGTATCTGGCAGCCCGGATCAGGTTGACGTTGTTTATAAAGTTAAAGAGCGTAACACCGGGAGCTTCAACTTCGGTGTTGGCTACGGTACCGAAAGCGGTGTGAGCTTCCAGGTCGGTGTTCAGCAGGATAACTGGTTGGGTACGGGTTACTCAGTGGGTATCAGCGGCACCAAAAACGACTACCAGACTTACGCGGAACTGTCAGCGACCGATCCGTACTTCACGGTTGATGGTGTTAGCCTTGGTGGTCGTCTCTTCTTCAACGACTTCAAAGCTGATGACGCGGACCTGTCTGACTACACCAACAAGAGCTACGGCCTGGATACGACACTGGGCTTCCCGGTGAACGAATACAACACGCTGCGTCTTGGTTTGGGTTACGTACATAACGATCTGTCGAATATGCAGCCACAGATAGCCATGTGGCGCTACCTGGATTCTGTGGGCCAGCACCCAACTCAGAATGCCAACGACAACAGTTTCTCGGCAGATGACTTCACTCTGAACTATGGTTGGACATACAACAATCTTGACCGCGGGTACTTCCCGACGGATGGTTCTCGCGTCAACCTGAATGGTAAAGTTACCATCCCGGGTTCCGATAACGAGTTCTATAAAGTGACGTTAGATACGGCGAGTTACTTCCCGATCAATGACGATCACACGTGGGTTGTGCTGGGTCGTACCCGTTGGGGCTACGGCGATGGTCTGGGCGGTAAAGAACTGCCGTTCTACGAGAACTTCTATGCCGGTGGTTCCAGTACCGTGCGTGGTTTCCAGTCAAACAACATTGGTCCAAAAGCCGCTTATTACGGCCCGAACCAGCGTAACTGTGGAACCGGCGCTGTGTGTAACTCTAACGATGCGGTGGGCGGTAACGCCATGGGCGTAGCCAGCCTTGAGCTGATTACTCCAACGCCGTTCCTGAGTGAGAAGTACTCAAACTCTGTTCGTACTTCCCTGTTTGTCGATGCAGGTACCGTTTGGGATACCAAATGGGAGAACACCGACGCGACCAGAGCGGCAGGTATACCTGATTACAGCACGCCAAGTAACATCCGTATGTCTGCAGGTATTGCGCTGCAGTGGATGTCGCCTCTGGGGCCGCTGGTCTTCTCTTATGCTCAGCCGTATAAGAAATATGATGGAGACAAGGCAGAACAGTTCCAGTTTAACATTGGTAAAACCTGGTAATTTGTTCTGCGCGATGGAACGCAACAGCAGTGAGGCGCTGCACCTGTTAACCGTTTAGACAGTTAGCGGGTGCTCGCAAAAAAACAGTGTCTTCGGACGCCTATGGGATGGTAAGGAGTTTATAGTGAAAAAGTGGTTAGTTGCCGCAGGTCTCGGGATTGCTATGGTTGCTTCAGCCGGCGCTCAGGCTGCCTCCAGCATCGCAGTAGTTAACATGGGTAACCTGTTCCAACAGGTCGCACAAAACACCGGTGTTTCTAAAACCCTGGAAAATGAGTTCAAAGGCCGCGCCAGCGAACTGCAGGGAATGGAAAACGATCTGCAATCCAAAATGCAGCGCCTGCAGCGCGATGGTTCAACCATGAAAGCTTCAGATCGCAGCAAAATGGAAAAAGACGTCATGGCTCAGCGCCAGTCGTTCTCCGAAAAAGCACAGGCTTTTGAGCAGGATCGTAATCGTCGTTCCAACGAAGAGCGCAGCAAACTGGTCACTCGTATCCAGGCCGCTGTGAAGAAAGTTGCAGATGACAAAGGTTATGATGTTGTTCTGGATGCAAACACCGTTGCTTACGCAGGCAACGACGTTAAAGACATCACTGCAGACGTACTGAAACAGGTTAAATAAGTAATGTCTTCAATTCGACTGGCTGAATTAGCCCAGCAGTTGGATGCAGAATTGCACGGTGATGGCGATATCGTCATCACCGGCGTCGCATCTATGCAAACTGCCCAGTCTGGCCACATTACGTTCATGGTTAATCCTCGCTATCGTGAACAGCTGGCTGCCTGCCAGGCTTCTGCCGTCGTGATGACCGAAGCCGACCTTCCATACGCTAAAAGCGCTGCACTGGTAGTGAAGAACCCCTACCTGACCTATGCTCGTATGGCTCAAATTCTTGATACCACGCCTCAGCCTGCAAGCGACATTGCGCCAAGCGCAGTTATCGATGCAACGGCGAGGCTTGGCCAAAATGTTTCTGTCGGCGCAAATGCCGTTATCGAGTCTGGCGTTGAACTGGGCGATAACGTAGTAATTGGCGCCGGCTGCTTCGTAGGCAAAAATACCAAAATCGGTGCAGGTAGCCGTTTATGGGCCAATGTCTCTATCTATCACAACATCGAAATCGGTGCTCAGTGCCTGATTCAGTCCAGCACGGTGATAGGTTCAGACGGTTTTGGTTATGCTAACGATCGCGGCAATTGGGTTAAGATTCCTCAGCTCGGCCGGGTGATTATTGGCGATCGCGTTGAAATTGGTGCTTGTACGACGATCGATCGCGGTGCGCTGGATGACACGATCATCGGCAATGGTGTTATCATTGATAACCAGTGCCAGATTGCACATAACGTTGTGATTGGCGACAATACTGCGGTTGCGGGTGGCGTTATCATGGCAGGCAGCCTGAAAATTGGCCGTTACTGCATGATTGGTGGTGCCAGCGTAATCAACGGCCATATGGAAATCTGTGACAAGGTGACCGTGACCGGAATGGGAATGGTGATGCGTCCGATCACTGAACCAGGAGTTTACTCCTCGGGTATCCCGCTCCAGCCGAACAAAGCGTGGCGTAAAACCGCTGCCCTGGTGATGAACATCGATGAGATGAGCAAACGCTTAAAAACCATCGAACGTAAGGTCAATCAACAAGACTGATCGTCACCTGCTCCCTGCGCTGCCGTGTTTCCGGCCATTAGGGCTGGAGCGTGAGCCGCGCTTTTTGATTTGCGGCCTGCTGGCATTCTTTGATTGCCGCAGGCCGTGTTATTATTGTCATTTAGAATATTTAGACAGGAAGAGTATTTTGACAACTGACACTCATACTCTGCACATTGAAGAGATTTTAGAGCTTCTGCCGCACCGTTATCCGTTCTTGCTGGTTGATCGTGTGCTGGATTTTGAAGAAGGTCGTTTTCTGCGCGCAGTTAAAAATGTCTCTGTAAATGAGCCGTTTTTCCAGGGCCACTTCCCTGGTAAGCCGATTTTCCCGGGTGTATTGATCCTGGAAGCGATGGCGCAGGCTACCGGTATTCTTGCGTTTAAAAGCGTGGGTAAACTTGAGCCGGGTGAGCTGTATTACTTTGCTGGCATTGATGAAGCGCGCTTTAAGCGTCCTGTTGTGCCTGGCGATCAAATGATTATGGAAGTGACCTTTGAGAAAACTCGTCGTGGTTTGACGCGTTTCAAAGGTGTTGCAATCGTTGACGGCAAGATTGTCTGCGAAGCAACCATGATGTGTGCACGCAGCCGGGAGGCATAATACGTGATTGATAAGTCCGCCTTTATTCATCCAACCGCTATTGTGGAAGAAGGTGCCATCATTGGTGCTAACGTTCATATTGGTCCGTTTTGTCTCGTAGGTCCAAACGTTGAAATCGGCGAAGGCACGGTTCTGAAATCTCATGTTGTCGTCAATGGTCATACTAAAATCGGCCGTGACAATGCGATCTACCAGTTCGCGTCTATCGGCGAGGTTAACCAGGATCTGAAATATGCGGGTGAGCCAACTCGCGTGGAAATTGGCGATCGCAACCGCATTCGCGAAAGCGTCACCATCCATCGCGGTACGGTGCAAGATGCTGGATTAACGAAGGTGGGAAGCGATAACCTGCTGATGATCAATGCGCACGTTGCGCATGATTGCCAGATTGGCGATCGCGTTATCCTTGCGAACAACGCAACGCTCGCGGGTCACGTTCAAATTGGGGATCACGCCATCATCGGTGGAATGACCGCGGTGCATCAGTTCTGCATCATCGGCGCTCACGTGATGGTTGGTGGCTGTTCCGGTGTTGCTCAGGACGTTCCACCTTACGTTATTGCGCAGGGCAACCATGCGACGCCGTTTGGTGTGAACATTGAAGGCCTGAAGCGTCGTGGTTTCAGCAAAGAAGCACTGCACGCTATTCGTAACGCCTACAAGATCCTCTATCGCAGCGGCAAAACGCTTGAAGAGGCGAAGCCGGAAATTGCTGAAATCGCAGCTCAGCATCCGGAAGTGAATGCATTCATTGAATTCTTTGCCCGCTCAACGCGCGGTTTGATTCGTTAAATGAAGCCTGGTCGTCCCCTCACGATTGCCCTGGTCGCCGGAGAAACTTCCGGCGATATTCTTGGTGCCGGACTTATTCGCGAACTGAAAGCTCGCGTGCCTGATGCCCGCTTTGTTGGCGTGGCAGGGCCGCTTATGCAGGCTGAAGGTTGTGAAGCCTGGTATGAAATGGAAGAGCTTGCGGTCATGGGCATCGTTGAAGTGCTTGGCCGTTTACGTCGCCTGCTGCAGATCCGCAGCGATCTCACGAAGCGTTTCACCGAGCTGCAGCCCGATGTGTTTGTCGGCATCGACGCCCCAGATTTTAATATCACGCTCGAAGGCAATCTAAAGAAACAAGGGATCCGCACGATCCACTACGTCAGCCCATCCGTTTGGGCATGGCGACAAAAACGCGTTTTCAAAATTGGCAGATCGACCGATCTGGTACTGGCTTTTCTGCCTTTCGAAAAGGCGTTTTACGACAGGTTTAATGTACCGTGTCGCTTCATCGGGCACACCATGGCGGATGCCATGCCGCTCGCTCCTGATAAAAACGCTGCTCGCGTGGCGTTAGGCATTGCGACAGATGCAAAATGCCTGGCACTATTGCCCGGTAGCCGTGGCGCCGAGGTTGAAATGCTTAGCGCGGACTTCCTCAGAACAGCGCAATTGCTTCGTAAGCGCTGGCCTGCACTGGAAGTCGTGGTGCCGCTGGTGAATGCAAAGCGTCGAGAACAGTTTGAGAAGATCAAAGCTGAGATTGCCCCTGAGTTGCATGTACATCTGCTGAATGGCAAAGCACGTGAAGCGATGATTGCCAGTGATGCAGCGCTCCTTGCCTCCGGCACGGCTGCGCTTGAATGTATGTTGGCCAAATGCCCAATGGTGGTTGGCTACCGCATGAAGCCGTTCACGTTCTGGCTGGCAAAACGTCTGGTGAAAACCGATTACGTTTCCCTGCCAAATTTGCTGGCGGGCCGAGAGCTGGTTAAAGAGCTGCTGCAAAACGAATGTGAGCCTATCGGGCTTGCCTGCGCGCTGGAACCGTTGCTCGAAGACGGGGCTGTCAGCCATCAGATGCACGATACCTTCCGGGATTTGCATCAGCAGATCCGTTGTAATGCGGACAAGCAGGCGGCGGACGCCGTGCTGGAGCTGGCTCAATGATCGAATTTGTTTACCCGCATACGCACCTTGTCGCGGGCGTGGATGAAGTAGGGCGCGGGCCTTTGGTTGGCGCCGTGGTCACTGCCGCAGTGATCCTCGATCCAGCAAAGCCGATTATTGGGCTGGCGGATTCGAAAAAATTATCTGAAAAACGCCGTCTGGCGCTGTATGACGAAATTGTTGAAAAGGCATTAAGCTGGAGTCTGGGCCGTGCCGAGCCGAGCGAAATCGACAACATCAACATTTTGCATGCCACGATGCTGGCCATGCAGCGTGCGGTTGCGGGCCTGAGTGTTGTGCCTGAATATGTGCTGATTGACGGCAACCGTTGCCCGGCATTGCCTATGCCGTCGCTGGCGGTTGTGAAAGGCGACAGTCGGGTGGCAGAAATCAGCGCGGCGTCAATACTTGCCAAAGTCACGCGCGATCGTGAAATGGCCGAGCTGGATCTCAGTTTCCCGCAATACGGTTTTGCTCAACACAAGGGCTACCCAACCGCTTTTCATCTTGAAAAGCTTGCCGAGCATGGCGCCACTGAGCATCATCGCCGCAGCTTTGGCCCCGTCAAACGTGCGCTTGGGCTCGTCTCCTGAGCGTTAGTAGCTGATACAGAGTAATTGGTGAGAGATGGCTGAACCACGTTTCATTCACCTTCGGGTGCACAGCGACTATTCCATGATTGATGGGCTGGCTAAGACCGGGCCGCTGGTAAAAAAAGCCGCGGCGCTGGGGATGCCTGCTCTCGCTATCACCGATTTCACCAACCTCTGTGGTTTGGTCAAATTCTACGGTTCTGGTCACGGAGCCGGTATCAAGCCAATCATAGGGGCGGACTTCAACGTTGCCAATGAACTGCTGGGCGATGAGCTTAGCCATTTGACGGTGCTGGCGGCGAATAATGAAGGCTATCAAAACCTCACTTTACTGATCTCTCGTGCCTACCAGCGTGGCTACGGCGCAGCGGGCCCGATTATTGACCGCGAATGGCTGGTCGAGCTAAACGAAGGGCTGATTCTGCTCTCCGGCGGGCGCATGGGAGATATTGGCAAAAGTCTGCTTCGTGGAAACCAGCCGCTGGTCGATCAGTGCCTGGAATTCTGGCAGCAGCATTTTGCCGATCGCTTCTATCTGGAACTGATTCGCACCGGCCGTGTGGACGAAGAGAACTATCTTCACGCCGCTGTGGCACTGGCTGACGAACGCGGCTTGCCAGTGGTTGCCACCAACGATGTCCGCTTTATTGATGCCGGTGACTTTGATGCCCACGAGATCCGCGTGGCGATCCACGACGGTTTCACGCTGGACGATCCCAAGCGCCCGCGCAACTACTCCGCCCAGCAATATATGCGTAGCGAAGAAGAGATGTGCGAGCTGTTTTCGGATATCCCGGAAGCGCTGGAAAACAGCGTTGAGATTGCCAAACGCTGCAACGTGACCGTGCGCCTGGGCGAGTACTTCCTGCCGCAGTTCCCGACGGGAGAGATGACCACCGAAGACTTCCTGGTCATGAAATCGAAAGAGGGGCTGGAGGAACGTCTTGAGTTCCTGTTCCCGGAACCGGAAGTGCGTGCGCAGAAGCGCCCTGAGTACGACGAGCGCCTGGATATCGAGCTGCAGGTTATCAACCAGATGGGCTTCCCCGGCTACTTCCTGATCGTGATGGAGTTTATCCAGTGGTCGAAGGATAACGGCGTGCCGGTCGGGCCGGGCCGCGGTTCCGGTGCGGGTTCGCTGGTGGCCTATGCGCTGAAAATCACCGATCTCGATCCGCTTGAGTTTGACCTGCTGTTCGAACGTTTCCTTAACCCTGAACGTGTTTCGATGCCTGACTTCGACGTCGATTTCTGCATGGAAAAACGCGACCAGGTGATCGACCACGTTTCCGAAATGTATGGGCGCGAAGCGGTTTCCCAGATTATTACCTTCGGTACGATGGCGGCGAAGGCGGTTATTCGCGACGTAGGTCGCGTACTCGGTCACCCTTACGGCTTTGTCGATCGTATTTCCAAACTGGTGCCACCGGATCCCGGCATGACGCTGGCAAAAGCCTTTGAGGCGGAGCCGCAGCTGCCTGAGATCTATGAGGCTGACGAAGAAGTTAAAGCGCTGATCGACATGGCGCGCAAGCTGGAGGGCGTCACGCGTAACGCCGGTAAGCATGCCGGGGGCGTGGTTATCGCCCCAACCAAAATTACCGATTTTGCGCCGCTTTATTGTGACGATCAGGGGCAGCACCCGGTTACCCAGTTCGACAAGAACGACGTTGAATATGCGGGCCTGGTGAAGTTTGACTTCCTGGGGCTGCGTACGCTGACGATCATCGACTGGGCGCTGAAAATGATCAACCCGCGTCGGGCAAAACAGGGGCTGGAGCCGATTGATATCGCCGCCATCCCGCTCGACGATAAGAAAAGCTTCGACATGCTGCAGCGCTCGGAAACCACCGCGGTCTTCCAGCTTGAATCCCGCGGTATGAAAGACCTGATTAAGCGCCTGCAGCCTGACTGTTTCGAAGACATGATCGCTCTGGTGGCGCTGTTCCGCCCAGGTCCGCTGCAGTCGGGCATGGTAGATAACTTCATCGACCGTAAGCACGGGCGTGAAGCGATTTCTTATCCGGACGTGGAATGGCAGCACGAAAGCCTGAAACCGGTACTGGAGCCCACCTACGGCATCATCCTGTATCAGGAACAGGTTATGCAGATTGCCCAGGTGCTTTCCGGTTATACCCTCGGTGGCGCGGATATGCTGCGTCGTGCGATGGGGAAAAAGAAACCGGAAGAGATGGCCAAGCAGCGCGGCACCTTTGAAGAGGGCGCGATCAAAAACGGCGTCGACGGCGAGCTGTCGATGAAAATCTTTGACCTGGTAGAGAAATTTGCCGGGTACGGCTTTAACAAATCTCACTCCGCTGCCTATGCTTTGGTTTCGTACCAGACGCTGTGGCTGAAAGCGCACTACCCGGCAGAGTTTATGGCGGCCGTGATGACCGCCGATATGGATAACACCGAGAAAGTGGTGGGCCTGGTGGATGAGTGTTGGCGCATGGGGCTGAAAGTCCTGTCGCCGGATATTAACTCTGGTCTTTACCATTTCCACGTTAACGATGACGGGGAAATTGTTTACGGCATCGGCGCGATAAAAGGCGTGGGTGAAGGCCCGATTGAAGCCATTCTCGAAGCGCGTAATCAGGGCGGGCATTTCCTCGATCTCTTTGATTTGTGCGCGCGCTCCGATATCAAAAAGCTTAACCGCCGGGTGCTGGAAAAACTCATTATGTCCGGGGCTTTTGACCGCCTTGGGCCTCACCGCGCGGCGCTGATGAATGCGCTGGGTGATGCGTTAAAAGCCGCTGACCAGCACGCGAAAGCGGAAGCTATTGGCCAGGCCGATATGTTCGGCGTTCTGGCGGAAGAGCCCGAGCAGGTCGAAAAATCCTACGCCAGCGTGATTCCCTGGCCTGAACAAGTGGTGCTGGAAGGGGAGCGTGAGACGCTTGGGCTGTATCTTACCGGCCACCCGATTAATCAGTACCTGAAAGAAATTGAGCGCTATGTCGGTGGCATGCGCCTGAAAGAGATGCACCCGACGGAACGTGGTAAAATGACCACGGCTGCGGGTCTGGTGATTGCTTCGCGGGTTATGGTCACCAAGCGAGGTAATCGCATCGGCATCTGTACGCTGGATGACCGCTCTGGTCGTCTGGAAGTGATGTTATTCACAGATGCGCTAGAAAAATACCAGCATCTGCTGGAAAAAGACCGTATCCTGATCGTTAGCGGACAGGTCAGCTTTGATGACTTCAGCGGAGGGCTTAAAATGACGGCCCGCGAGCTGATGGACATCGACGAAGCCCGTGAAAAGTACGCGCGTGGGCTTGCTATCTCGCTGACGGACAGGCAAATTGATGACCAGCTTTTAAACCGTCTCCGTCAGTCTCTGGAACCCCATCGTTCGGGGACAATTCCAGTACATCTCTACTATCAGAGGGTGGATGCACGAGCCCGGTTGCGCTTCGGTGCGACATGGCGTGTTTCCCCTAGCGATCGTTTACTTAACGATCTGCGAACGCTGATTGGTTCGGAGCAGGTGGAACTGGAGTTTGACTAAAACAGGAATATTATGAGTCTGAATTTCCTTGATTTCGAACAGCCGATTGCAGAGCTGGAAGCGAAAATCGATTCCCTGACGGCCGTTAGCCGCCAGGATGAAAAACTGGATATTAATCTGGACGAAGAAGTGCAGCGTCTGCGCGAGAAAAGCGTTGAGCTGACCCGCAAGATCTTCGCTGATTTAGGCGCATGGCAGATTGCGCAGCTGGCGCGCCATCCGCAGCGTCCGTACACCCTGGATTACGTTCGTCTGGCTTTTGATGAGTTCGACGAACTGGCCGGCGACCGTGCCTATGCCGACGATAAAGCTATCGTGGGCGGTATTGCGCGTCTGGAAGGTCGTCCGGTGATGATCATTGGTCATCAGAAAGGGCGCGAAACCAAAGAGAAAATCCGTCGTAACTTCGGTATGCCGGCCCCAGAAGGCTACCGTAAAGCGCTGCGTCTGATGGAAATGGCTGAACGCTTTAACATGCCGATCATTACCTTCATCGACACGCCGGGTGCTTATCCGGGCGTTGGCGCCGAAGAACGTGGTCAGTCCGAAGCGATCGCCCGCAACCTGCGTGAAATGTCCCGCCTGAAAGTGCCGGTCATTTGTACCGTCATCGGTGAAGGTGGTTCCGGTGGTGCGCTGGCCATTGGCGTGGGTGACAAAGTGAACATGCTGCAGTACAGCACCTACTCCGTTATCTCCCCGGAAGGCTGTGCGTCTATCCTTTGGAAGAGCGCGGATAAAGCCCCGCTGGCCGCAGAAGCGATGGGGATCATTGCTCCTCGTCTGAAAGAGCTGAAGCTGATCGATACCGTGATCCCTGAGCCGTTGGGCGGTGCGCATCGTAATCCAGAAGTGATGGCCGCTTCCCTGCGTGCACAGCTGCTGGCCGATCTGGCGGATCTCGACGTGCTGAATAAAGACGAGTTGTTGAATCGTCGTTACCAGCGCCTGATGAGCTACGGTTACGCCTGATTTCATGCTGTAAAATAGCGATAAGGGTCGGATTTTCCGGCCCTTTTTGCATTTATCGCTTCATGGAAAACCCCATTGCGCTATGCTTAGCCAGATGATTTCCAGGAGGTGAACATTGAATACCATTGCGATTATGGGGCCGCACGGCGTTTTCTACAAAGACGAGCCCATCAAGGAACTGCACCGCGCGCTTGAGCTGCAGGGTTTTCAGCTCATCTACCCAACCAACAGCACTGACCTGCTTAAGCTGATTGAGCACAACCCGCGTATCTGCGGCGTGATCTTTGACTGGGACGAATACAGTCTCGACCTGTGCAGCGAAATTAATCTGCTCAACGAAAACCTGCCGCTGTATGCGTTTATCAACACCCACTCCTCTTTGAACGTTAGCGTGAATGAAATGCGCATGGCGCTGTGGTTCTTCGAGTATGCGCTGAGCGCGGCCGACGACATCGCCCTGCGTATTCGCCAGTACACCGACGAGTATCTGGATACGATTACGCCGCCGCTGACCAAAGCACTATTCACCTATGTAAAAGAAGGGAAGTACACCTTTTGCACGCCGGGGCACATGGCCGGTACCGCCTACCAGAAAAGCCCGGTCGGCTGCCTGTTTTACGACTTCTTCGGCGGTAACACGCTGAAGGCGGATGTGTCGATTTCGGTCACGGAGCTGGGCTCGCTGCTAGACCATACCGGCCCTCATCTGGAGGCGGAGGAATACATTGCCCGCACCTTCGGTGCCGAGCAAAGCTATATGGTGACCAACGGTACTTCGACATCCAACAAGATAGTTGGGATGTATGCCGCGCCATCAGGCAGCACGATTCTGGTCGATCGTAACTGCCATAAATCGCTGACCCATCTGTTGATGATGACCAATCTGGTGCCGATCTGGCTGAAGCCTACGCGTAACGCGCTGGGGATCCTGGGCGGTATTCCGCAGCGTGAATTCACTCGTGAAAATATCGAGAAAAAGGTCGCTGAAACCCCGAATGCGCAGTGGCCAGTACACGCGGTTATCACCAACTCGACCTACGACGGGCTGCTGTATAACACCGATTTCATCAAAAAAACGCTGGATGTGCCGTCGATTCACTTTGACTCCGCCTGGGTGCCCTATACCAACTTCCACCCGATTTATCAGGGAAAAAGCGGCATGAGTGGTGACCGGGTGCCGGGGAAAATTATCTATGAAACCCAGTCGACCCATAAGCTGCTGGCGGCGTTCTCTCAGGCTTCGCTGATTCACATTAAAGGTGATTACGATGAAGAAACCTTTAACGAAGCCTACATGATGCATACCACCACTTCCCCGAGCTATCCGCTGGTGGCCTCGATTGAAACAGCCGCGGCGATGCTGCGTGGTAACACAGGGAAGCGACTGATTAACCGTTCCGTTGAGCGGGCGCTGCATTTCCGTCGTGAAGTGCAGCGCCTGCGCGAAGAATCAGAAGACTGGTTCTTCGATATCTGGCAGCCCGATCATGTTGATGAGGCGGAGTGCTGGCCCATTTCCCCCGGACAGGAAGACTGGCATGGTTTCAGGGATGCCGATGCGGATCACATGTATCTCGATCCGATCAAAGTGACTATTCTGACGCCGGGCATGAGTGAGCTGGGCGAGATGGCAGAAGAGGGGATCCCGGCGGCGCTCGTAGCCAAGTTTCTCGACGAGCGAGGCGTTGTTGTTGAGAAGACCGGCCCGTACAACCTGCTGTTCCTGTTCAGTATTGGGATCGATAAGACAAAAGCGCTGAGTCTGTTGCGCGGGCTGACGGAGTTTAAACGCTCCTACGATCTTAATCTGCGAGTGAAGAATATGCTGCCGGATCTGTATGCGGAAGATCCAGACTTCTATCGCAACATGCGCATTCAGACGCTGGCGCAGGGGATCCACAAGCTGATCAAGCAACATAACCTGCCCGATCTGATGCTGCGCGCTTTTGATGTCCTGCCTGAAATGCGTATGACGCCGCACGAGGCTTATCAGCAGCAGGTGAAAGGCAATGTTGAAACGGTAGAGATAGAGGAACTGTTGGGCAGAGTGTCGGCCAATATGATCCTGCCTTATCCGCCAGGCGTGCCGGTGGTGATGCCGGGAGAAGTCATTACCAAAGAGAGCCGGGCGGTGCTCGACTTCCTGCTGATGCTGTGTTCTGTTGGGGAGCATTATCCGGGCTTTGAAACGGATATTCACGGAGCAAAACTCGGTGAGGACGGCGTCTACAGAGTACGAGTCTTAAAAGAGGCTTGAGTGCTTGCTTTGCAGGGAAGTGATGATTACCTTGCCTGAATTGACTAAGGAGATTTTATGCTGGGTTTAAAGCAAATTCATCACGTCGCGATTATCGCGTCGGACTACGAACGCAGTAAGCAATTCTATTGCGATGTGCTGGAGTTTACGCTGGAAGCGGAAGTTTACCGCAAAGAGCGGGACTCCTGGAAAGGCGATCTGGCGCTGAATGGCCAGTACGTTATTGAGTTGTTCTCCTTCCCGTTTCCGCCCGTACGCCCAAGCCGCCCGGAGGCCTGCGGACTTCGTCACCTGGCATTCAGCGTGGAAAACATCGACCAGGCGATTACGCATCTGGAAAGCCACGGCGTGAAATGCGAACCCATTCGCGTCGATCCCTATACCAATAAACGTTTTACCTTCTTCAGCGATCCCGACGGCCTGCCGCTGGAGCTTTATCAGCAGTAAGCCTTGCCAGCACCGCGAATGCCCGGTAATTTGCCGGGCAAAACCTTCATAACGACAAACATATGACTAGCCTCGAACTTCAGTCTTTTCTGCATTCTCACCGCCAACTGTTGGTGGCGTTTAGCGGTGGGTTGGATTCGACGGTTCTGCTACATCAAGTCGTTACCCTGCGAGATACCCTGCAACCTGACCTGCATATCAGGGCGATGCATATCCACCATGGCCTCAGCCCTAAAGCCGACAGTTGGGTGGCGCATTGCCGGGCACTTTGTGAGAAATGGAACGTGCCTTTCGAAGTGGCTTATGTCCGGCTTCCTTCCGGCGGTCAGGGGATTGAAGGGGAGGCAAGAGCGGCTCGCTATCAGGCACTTTCAGGCTCGGTTCTGGCAGGTGAAGTGTTGCTCACGGCACAGCATTTGGACGACCAGTGCGAGACTTTCCTGTTGGCGCTTAAACGCGGCAGCGGCCCGGCAGGGCTGGCATCGATGCCTGCGATTTTGCCCTTCGGCGACACTTCATTGCTGCGTCCGCTGCTGACAACCTCACGTGCTCAGCTTGAGGAGTGGGCTGGCGTTCACCGGCTAAGCTGGATTGAAGACGAAAGTAATCAGGACGATAAGTATGACCGGAATTTTTTACGCTTGAGAATCGTTCCTCTGCTGCAGCAGAGATGGCCCCACTTTTCCCGCAGCGTAGCCCGTAGCGCGGAGTTATGCGGCGAGCAGGAGCAACTCCTTGATGAGCTGCTTGCCGAACAGTTGGATAACTTGATGTCGCCCCAGGGCGCGCTGCGCATTGAGCCGATGCTGACGATGAGCGAAGCCAGACGATTTGCTCTCGTGCGCCGCTGGCTGGCGTACCATCGCGCTGCGATGCCGTCTCGGGCTTCTCTTCACCGTTTATGGCAGGAAGTTGCCTTAAGCCGGGAAGACGCGAATCCTCGCTTTCGCCTCGGCGAACATGCAGTCAGGCGTTTTCAGGGGGAGCTGTATTGGGTTCCGTTGCTGAACATCGATCGTGAAAAAAGTTATCTATGGCCTGCACCTTATCGTCCCCTGAATCTCCCTGGTCTGGGAATGATTTCACTCAGCGAGAATGGAATGGCTGTGCGCGCGCCAGCAGAGGACGAAATTGTTAGCCTGCGTTTTAAAGCTTCTGGTTTGCTGCATATCGTCGGCCGTGATAAAGGGCGAACGCTGAAAAAAATCTGGCAGGAATTGCGCATTCCGCCATGGGAACGTGACGCCACGCCGCTGCTGTTTTATGGCGAGCAACTTATCGCTGCCCCAGGCATTTTTGTCACTCGTGAAGGGCAGGCTACGGAACATTCATGCTGGCATATAGACTGGCAAAAGGGAGTTGAGCAATGAAAAAAGTCGTACTGCTGCTTGGGCTGATGGCCTGCAGTTTACCCGCTCTGGCGAAAGGCGATGCTCAGGCCGGAGAGGCAAAGGCCATGACCTGCGTTGCCTGCCATGGCATGAGTGGAAAGGCTTCTGCGCCGCTGTACCCGAACATCGGTGGGCAGAGCGAAGCTTATCTCGAACACTCGCTTCAGGCTTATAAAAAAGGGGAGCGCAGCGGTGGGCAGGCAGAAATCATGAAGGCTTACGTCAGCGGTCTTTCAGACGAGGATATCTCTAACTTAGCGGCCTACTACGCCTCAATGAAGCCGTAAACAAAACGGGCAGCCTCGATAGCTGCCCGTTTTGTTTGAGATGGGGTGACCAGATTTATTCGACGCTCACCACGATAGTGCCGATTTCGGGGTGGCTAAAGCTGTTAATTTTATCGAGGCGTAACTCACGCGTAGCGCCGGCGTTATCGACAACCAGGTATTCGACGTTTTTACGAGAAACCAGATCGCTCGCTTTGGCTTTCAAAACCTCCCCGTCTTTTAACTCCAGCGTCAGTAACAAATGATGCTGGCAGGCGAGCTCGAGATTGTCATAATCATCACAGTTGATGGGTTGATACGCATCATTCATTGACATAATCGCTCACCAGTAAGTTCGCGGCAGCATAAGCCGCCTGTTCCCTGACCGACTCCGAGACGGCCTCGCTGGAGGCAACTTCGTTCAGAGCCTTCAATACGCATCCTAAGGCATCAGGAATATAGCCTAAATCACCGCTGGCAATTTCCGCGTAGCGTTGCCGAACTAATTCACAATACTTTTCCACATACCCTCCTCTCAGAGTCCCGACTTCAGACCTACTCGTGGGGTCAAGTCTAAGCCTACGAAGATAAACTCTGTTTAGCAAGGTGACTATACCACAGCAATGTAACCGATATCAGCCACGCAAATATACCCGTCATACTCAGAGCCGAAAGAGTGTTATTTCGCTACAATAGCGCGCAATTGTGTATGGAGAAGTGTGATGGCGTTAAAAGCGACAATTTATAAGGCGACGGTGAATGTGGCCGATCTCGATCGTAATCGGTTTCTGGACAGCAGCCTGACGCTGGCGCGTCATCCTTCGGAAACGCAGGAACGCATGATGCTGCGCCTGCTGGCATGGATTAAATATGCGGATGAGCGTCTGGAATTTACCCGTGGTCTCAGCGCAGAAGACGAGCCGGAAATTTGGCGTAAAAACGATCACCTTGGCATTGATTTGTGGGTAGAACTAGGGTTACCGGAAGAACGTCGGGTGAAAAAAGCCTGCAGCCAGTCGGCTGAGGTGGCATTGTTTACCTATAATAGTCGGGCGGCGGAAATTTGGTGGCAGCAAAACCAGACCCGGCTGAGCCAGTTTAAAAACCTGTCCATCTGGTATCTGGATGACGCACAGTTGGCGAAGCTAAGTGAGTTTGGCACACGCACAATGAACCTACAGGCGACGATTCAGGATGGCGCAATTTGGCTGTCCGACAGCGAGAATAATCTGGAAATTCACTTTACGGCCTGGCTGCAACAATGATTTCCGTGTCGCGAACGGTCGTTATCCCGGACAATGAAGTTACGATTACCGCAATTCGCGCTCAGGGGGCTGGCGGGCAGCATGTGAATAAAACCTCAACGGCGATTCATTTGCGCTTTGATATCCCTGCCTCTAGCCTGCCAGAGTCGTATAAGATACGTCTGCTGGCAGTAAGCCACCATTTGATCACGCCTGAGGGCGTGGTGGTGATTAAAGCCCAGGAATACCGAAGCCAGGAGATGAACCGCGAAGCGGCGGTGGCTCGCCTGGTTTCACTGATACAAGAACTCACCGTAGTGCAGAAGAGCCGTCGTGCCACAAAGCCGACGCGGGCTTCCAAAGAACGGCGTCTGGCCTCGAAGGCGCAGAAATCGACAACCAAAGCACTACGCGGCAAAGTTCGTCGCCATCCGGAGTAGCGGCGAACGTTAGGACAACGGCATAAGGAATAAAGCATGAAGAAGAGTCTTCTGGCTGCGCTGGCAGCGCTCAGCCTGTTCACGCTATTTGGCTGTAATAATCGTACGGAAACGCAAACTTTGATCCCGGCTCAGGCGGCAGAGCTGAAACCTATGCAGCAGAGCTATCGCGGCGTAGTGCCGTGTGCGGATTGTGAAGGGATTGAAACCTCGCTGTTCCTGGAAAAGGACGGCACCTGGGTGATGAATCAAACTTACCAGGGTAAAGGAGCCTCATTTGCCAGTTACGGTAAATGGGCGCGCACTGCCGATAAGCTGGTCTTAACCGACAGCGAAGGCGAAAAGCAATATTTCCACCCTAAGGGTGACAGCCTGGTGATGCTGGATCGTGAAGGTAATCCGATTGATTCGCAGTTCAACTACACGCTAAAAGCGGTGGATGCGAAGCTACCATCAACGCCAATGCCGATGAAAGGCAAGTATAAATACATGGCTGACGCGGCAACATTCCAGGACTGTGCGACCGGTAAAACCTTTACCGTTGCGGATAACGCCGAGCTGGAAAGAGCCTATGCGGCAGCGCGCGGCAAGAACAGCGCGCCAATCCTGCTGGTGGTCGAAGGGCACTTTACGTTGCAGGCTTCTCCAGACAGCGGAGAGCTGCAAAAAGCGCTGGTCGCCGATAAAGGCGCGAAGTTTAAGCCCGGCAAAGAGTGTAACGACTAAAATGAAAAAGCCCTGCAAATGCAGGGCTTTTTTTTATGCTCAGTGGCGAATTAGCCTTTGATCTGCTTCACCAGGAAATCAACGATCTCGGTGGTTTTGATCATCTGCTTCTCACCGGCACGGCGATGTTTGTATTCGATCTCTTCGTTGTCGAGATTGCGGTCGCCGATAACGATAGTGTGAGGAATACCAATCAGTTCCATGTCGGCAAACATCACGCCTGGACGCTCTTTACGGTCATCCAGCAACACGTCGATACCCTGCGCACGCAGCGTGGTATACAGCTCTTCAGCCAGCTGCTGCACGCGGAATGACTTGTGCATGTTCATTGGCAAAATCGCAACGTGGAACGGGGCGATAGCATCCGGCCACAGAATACCGCGATCGTCAAAGTTCTGTTCAATCGCAGCCGCGACCACGCGGGTAACACCGATACCGTAGCAACCCATGGTCAGGGTCTGGTTACGGCCATCTTCCCCCTGAACGGCGGCTTTCAGCGCTTCAGAGTACTTGGTACCCAACTGGAAGATGTGACCCACTTCGATGCCGCGCTTGATCATCAAGGTGCCTTTGCCATCCGGGCTTGGATCGCCGGCAACAACGTTACGGATATCTGCCACTTCCGGCAGCGCAACATCGCGTTCCCAGTTAATACCGATGAAGTGCTTCCCGTCGATGTTTGCGCCAGCGGCGAAATCGCTCATCGCGGCAACGCTGCGGTCAATCACAACCGGAACAGGCAGGTTGATTGGGCCCAGGGAGCCAGGACCAGCTTTCACGATGTCGCGAATTTCTTGTTCGGTGGCGAACGTCAGCGGGCTTGCTACCTGCGGCAGCTTCTCAGCTTTCACTTCGTTCAGCTCGTGATCGCCACGAACCAGCAAAGCAACCAGTGGATAAGCGCTGCCTTCAGTGGCTTTCACCAGCAGAGTCTTAACCGTTTTCTCGATTGGCAGGTTGAACTGCTCAACCAGCTCGGCGATGGTTTTTGCGTTCGGGGTGTCGATCTGGCTCATTTCAGCGGTTGGCGCTGCGCGGCCTGCTGCTGGTGCTAATGCTTCAGCGAATTCGATGTTTGCCGCATAGTCTGAGCTGTCAGAGAAGATCACATCATCTTCACCGCTTTGGGCCAGCACCTGGAACTCATGGGAGGCGCTGCCGCCAATAGAACCGGTATCTGCCTGAACGGCGCGGAAATCCAGACCCATGCGTGAGAAGATCTTGCTGTAGGCCTCATACATTTTGTCATAGGTTTCCTGCAGAGATTCCTGAGACGTATGGAACGAGTAGGAGTCTTTCATCAGGAATTCGCGGGAACGCATCACGCCAAAGCGTGGGCGAACTTCGTCACGGAATTTGGTCTGGATCTGGAACAGATTCAGCGGCAGCTGCTTGTAGGAGCTAAGCTCGTTGCGAATCAGGTCGGTGATCACTTCTTCGTGGGTTGGACCCAGGACGAAAGGACGTTCACCGCGATCAACAAAACGCAGCAGCTCCGGGCCGTATTGCTCCCAACGTCCACTCTCCTGCCACAGGTCTGCGGGCTGAACCACCGGCATGCACATTTCGATAGCACCGGCATTGTTCATTTCTTCACGCACGATGTTTTCGACTTTCTTCAGGACGCGCAAACCGGTCGGCAGCCAGGTGTATAAACCGGAGGCCAGCTTGCGGATCATCCCGGCGCGCAGCATCAGTTGGTGGCTGACTACTTCAGCGTCGGCAGGTGTCTCCTTCAGAGTGGAGAGCAGATATTGGCTAGTACGCATGTTGTTACGGTTCCATTTGAACGGCAGAGCGCAGGCCACCGGCGGCCTGCTTCAAAAAAAGTGGTTTAGTTTACCAGTGTGGCAGAGATGTCAAAAGAGAGAGGGCTAAATTAACTCGTTTCGAGGGCGAACACTTCAAAACCTTGTTCTGTGACACGCCAGCGAACGTTAAAGTCCAGCAGCAGAACGGCATAAGTTTTCCCGACATCCTCTCCTTTGCGATAGGCAGGACGAGGATCCTGGGCAAGCACCTGGCTGATAAAACGGACAAGATGCGGATAGCGTTTTTCGAGTCCGCTTAACTGGTGCTGCACTTCTGGTGTAAAAGTCACATGCATGTCTGCCTGCGGAGCCTGCTGTGCGTAGCCAGCACGAGCGCCCGGCACGGCTTCTGCAAATGGCAGGTACGGTTTGATATCCACAATGGGCGTACCATCCACCAAATCCAGACTACCGAGCTGCAAGATCACTTCGTCTTTCTGGCAACGAATACCTTTAAGCTCAACCAGCGACATGCCGACAGGATTAGGGCGAAACGTAGAGCGTGTAGCAAACACGCCCATTCGCGCGTTTCCGCCAAGGCGGGGAGGACGCACGGTTGGGCGCCAGCCGCCTTCCATCGTTTGATGGAACACAAACAGTAGCCACAGATGGCTAAACTCTTCCAGCCCACGAACGGCATCGGCCTGATTGTAAGGTGCAAGCAGATGCAGTTCACCGCCGCCGTCTTTGACCAGACCGGGCTGGCGTGGGACGGCGAACTTTTCTTTATAAGGGGAGCGAATAACGCCTATTTGTGCAAATTGAAATGGGGTCATTGCGCCGAAACTTGCAGTGCGGATCCAACGCAAACAGCCTGACGGTAGCACCCTGGCGTACCGGTCGTGATGTCGCAGCTGTGCTGCAGCACCGCATTAGCTTTCATTTTGGAGGCATTAATCTGCATGCGTTTACGCGCTGTCGGGATATTCGGAGGAGAATCCTGATTGCTTGCCTGGCAAGACTCGCCGCTGACTTCGCCTAAATCTCGGAACGGTTTACCCACTAAGTCTTCTGCGTTGGTGTAGATTCTGACCGGAACAGGACGAGGCGCTTTCGGTTTCTCTGTTTCTGTCTTCGGCGCAGCAGCCGTGCTTTGGACGGGTTCTACTGGGGATCTGCTTAGCATTGAACAGCCGCTCAGCGCGAAGGCTAATAAACAGATCGGTAAAGCACGCATAATATTTCCTCAATGAATGTAAAACGGGGAACATTGAAGCAAGCTCGAACCAAAATAACAAGGCGGGCTTGCGCCCGCCTTTAATTATTTACGTAAAACTGAAGAATGGAAACTTACCAGCCTTTAACCGCGCCGCCGTTAAAGACTTTGTTAGCCGCTTCGTTCACTTCGTCAGACTGGTATGCCTGAACGAACTTCTTCACGTTCTCTGCATCTTTGTTGTCTTCGCGAGAAACGATCAGGTTCACGTAAGGAGAGTTTTTGTCTTCAACGAAGATACCGTCTTTCGCTGGTGTCAGGCCAATCTGGCTGGCGTAAGTGGTGTTGATGATAGCCAAAGCAATCTGCGCATCGTCAAGAGAACGTGGCAGCTGTGGTGCTTCCAGCTCAACCAGCTTCAGGTTTTTCGGGTTCTCGGTGACATCCAGCACGGTTGGCAGCAGGCCAACGCCGTCTTTCAGTTTGATCAGCCCTTCTTTCTGCAGCAGCAGCAGAGAGCGGCCGAGGTTAGTTGGGTCGTTTGGCAGTGCTACCTGAGAACCCGGCTGCAGTTCAGCCAGTGATTTGATTTTTTTAGAGTAGCCGGCAATCGGATAAACAAAAGTATTGCCTACGGAAACCAGCTTATACCCACGATCTTTGATCTGCTGATCCAGGTAAGGTTTGTGCTGGAAGGCGTTAACGTCGATATCGCCTTTGCTGAGCGCTTCGTTTGGCAGAACATAGTCGGTAAAGGTCACCAGCTCAACATCCAGGCCATATTTCTCTTTGGCCACTTTCTGAGCCACTTCCGCAACCTGCTGCTCAGCCCCGGCAATCACACCGACTTTAATGTGGTTTGGATCTTTTTCTTCCTGACCGCAACCCACCAGGGCCAGAGAGCCAATCAGAGCGCCGACCGCGGCGAACGTTTTAAAGTTAAAAGCCATGTCCTTTTCCTTGTATGAATGCAGTTGTGTTTATTTGTGTGTAACAGCCCGGACGATGCGATCGCCAGAGAATTGAATTAAGTAAACCAGCACGACCAGCAGCACCAACACGGTATTCATGACGGTAGCGTTGTAACCGATATACCCGTACTGATACCCAATCTGCCCCAGACCACCGGCACCGACGGCACCGCCCATAGCAGAATAGCCCACTAAAGTGATAAGGGTAATCGTCGCGGCATTGACCAGGCCTGGAAGCGCTTCTGGAAGCAGTACTTTGCGAATGATTTGCAGCGGCGTGGCGCCCATCGCGCGTGAAGCTTCAATCAGGCCGGTTGGAATTTCCAGCAGGGCATTTTCAACCATACGCGCAATAAACGGCGCGGCGCCCACGGTCAGCGGAACGATCGCAGCCTGCAGGCCGATGGAGGTTCCCACAATCGCGCGAGTAAACGGAATCATCCATACCAGCAAGATAATGAATGGAATGGAGCGGAAAATGTTTACCAGGGCAGAAATGCTGCGATAGAGCTTCGCGTTGGCGCTAATTTGCCCGGGGCGAGTGATGTATAGCAGCACGCCCACCGGCAGGCCAATCACAAATCCGAAGAAACCGGAAACAAAGGTCATGGCCAGCGTTTCATACACGCCGCGTACCAGTAACCAAATCATTGCTTCAGACATAACCCAGCACCTCTACTTTCACGTGTTGCTCCTGCAGCCAGGCAATAGCCGCTTGCGTATCTTTTGGCTCGCCGTGCATTTCGCACAGCATGATGCCGAACTTCACGCCACCGGCATAATCCATCTGCGCGCTAATAATGTTGCTGTTCACGTTGAAAGTACGTGCTGTTTCTGAGAGAAGGGGGGCATCCACCGACTGACCAGTGAACTCCAGGCGTAATAAAGGTACCGCATTTTCTTTACGCTCTGCGCTCAAACGCTGCGCGTAATCTTCCGGCACATCAAGGTGCAGCGTGGACTGAATAAATTGCTGCGCCAGAGGCGTTTTCGGATGGGAGAACACTTCGCTCACAGTATCCTGCTCAATAAGCTCGCCGTTGCTGATCACGGCCACGCAGTCACAAATGCGTTTGACCACATCCATCTCGTGAGTGATGAGCAAAATAGTCAGGCCCAGGCGGCGGTTAATGTCTTTCAGTAATTCCAAAATGGAACGGGTCGTGGCTGGATCCAGCGCGCTGGTGGCTTCGTCGCACAGCAGGACCTTTGGGTTACTGGCAAGTGCTCGGGCAATCGCTACGCGCTGCTTCTGACCGCCGGAAAGGTTTGCAGGCCAGGCATCGTGTTTTTCACCTAAACCCACCAAGTCCAGCAGCTCGGTAACGCGACGCTTAATCTCTTCTTTTGGCGTGTTATCCAGCTCAAGCGGTAGAGCTACGTTGCCGAAAACAGTACGCGAAGAAAGCAGGTTAAAGTGCTGGAAGATCATGCCAATCTGGCGACGAGCTTTGGTTAGCTGGGTTTCAGAAAGCGTTGTCAGATCCTGGCCGCCAACCAGAACCGAACCCTGAGTCGGGCGCTCCAGCAGGTTTACACAGCGGATCAGGGTACTTTTACCCGCGCCGGACGCGCCAATCACGCCATAAATTTGCCCGGCAGGCACGTGCAGACTGACATTATTCAATGCCTGTATGCTGCGGTTGCCCTGCTGGAACACCTTGGTGATATTTGAAAGTTTAATCATTGAGTTATTTATTATCGTATAGGTATTAGCCGTGGAATTTTCTGCTACCAGTAACCAAAGTTACCGTAATCGATATGGATGTTAAGGCATCCAGACGTCTAAATCAATCAGCGAGTGAAGGACTGTTCTCTCCTTATTACTAAATCATGCGATACTAAGCGCAATTAACCCGTTTCAGGAGTTCTCAAGTGGCACAGTCCGTACCCGCTATTTTTCTCGACCGCGATGGCACCATTAATGTCGATCATGGCTATGTATATGAAGTTGACCGATTCGAATTTATTGATGGTGTTATAGAAGCAATGCGCGAATTAAAAGAGATGGGCTTTGCTCTGGTGCTGGTGACTAACCAGTCCGGCATTGCGCGCGGGATGTTCACCGAGGCTGACTTTGAAAACTTGACCGAATGGATGGACTGGTCGCTGGCCGACCGAGGTGTCGATCTCGACGGCATCTATTATTGTCCTCATCACCCGGAAGGGAGTGTGGAAGAGTTTCGTCAGGCCTGTGACTGCCGCAAGCCGCAGCCTGGAATGCTGATTTCTGCCCGCGACTTCCTGCACATTGATATGGCTTCTTCTTATATGGTCGGCGATAAAATTGAAGATATGCAGGCCGGTGCTGCCGCAATGGTAGGAACTAAAGTGTTGGTTCGTACGGGTAAACCTGTCACAGAAGAAGGTGAGGCGGCCGCAGATTTGGTCGTAAACAGCCTTGCTGACCTGCCAAAAGCCATCAAACAGCGCCAAAAATAAGCGTTTCGATTAAAAAACATGCGGTCAGAAAGTTTTTTCAAATTAGGGGTTGTCAGGCTCTGAGAACTCCCTATAATGCGCCTCCACTGACACGGCGAAGCGGCTTCGAAAGC
>NZ_FXAS01000047.1:0-22199 GCF_900177785.1 Cedecea sp. NFIX57
TGCAGCTCCGGGCCAAAGGTCAGCTTGTCCTGCACGGCAATCTTAATCTGCTGGCTACCGTCAAAGCTGGAGAAGGTGACATTCCCTTTAAGCCCCCCTGGCTTGCGCCCGAACTTCTCCGCCGCCAGCTCTATCCAGGCGTAGCAGTCGCCAAACGACTGGCGCTTAAAGTCGGCCATCGCCTGACTCTTCGCTTTTGCTTCAGCGACGCGGGCGCGGACAAAGTCATCCATCTCACGGTCATAGTCAGAGACCTGTTCAACCGGCACCAGGCGGGCTTTGCGGTCTTTCATATAGCCTTCAGGAACAATTTCATTTCGGTTATTAATAGACATGTTTCTTTTCTCCGGGTTTATTTTCCAGTTCGCTGAATTTTTCATTCAGCTCATTCACCGTCTCAATGGCGGCAGCTACATAGCCAGTAGCAAACAGCATCTCATGCTGGCAGTGGCCATTGGTCGGGGCCTGAATCTCAGGGTCAAGCACCAGCCCCTTGTCGGTATGGATCACTTTGATAATTATCGTGACGGACATGATTGATTACTCTGCTTAATTGGTTGGCATCACTCTGGTGCCATTGATGATATGCACGACGTTAATGCCGCCCCATACGCCCCTTGATGCACTCCATCATGAAGTCGGAGAAGGGTCTTTTGCTGAGTACTCCTCCGTTAATCTCAGTCGCCAGCCGGGTGATCACTTCCACCATGGCGGTAGCATGAGCGATTTCGTTCTCAGTTGTATTCCCCAGTTGCTCCCCAACCACTTCAACCTGCGAAGTGTCTCCTTTGTCCTGAATCGTGATGATGATTTTTGCTGGCATGTCGTTTATTCCTCTTCGTTAGTTTTACCGAGCCTTTTCAACTCATTAAGGCAAGCTGAGGCCATGGATTCCGCGATATTACGCTCCAGCTTGTCGCGCATATCTTTGTCTTCAAACTCAAAACGAAAATCCACATCGCCACTCTCGCTCACCGCAATGGTGACCTCTAATTTCACCGCCATAACTACCCCCAGATAACGGTGCAGCCGTCGATATTTGATGTCCGGGTGACTTTGCGGACACCGTCCAGGACTTCAATCAGCTCCGTCACGGGCCATACAGGACCACTGAGCGGTGGCAGGGCATAGACAATCGGGAAGCCGCGATGCCAGCCGGTCACACGCCCACCATGAGAGTGGATCTCCGAACGCGCACGCGAGTGACGCCAGTTAACAGTTTGTTTTTCCATGATGAAATAAATCCTCAGTTGAGCCGCCACATGCGCGGCAATTGAACGCACAGACGAGCTAGGCGATAAGCCCGACGAAAACCTTCCCGCGTCTGAATAAAAGGCATGACCAGCTGCGCCGCCTCCATCTCATCCACATCCCAGTCGCGACCATCATTCCCTACGCCCGAGACCTCCCGCCCCCAGGAATACACATCGACACACAACAGGCCTGGTACATAGCAATGAATAAAAGGCGATCCCGCAGAACAGCTATCATCAGTAACAAAAAAGCAACTGTTAAACCCAATGGCCCGAAGCGCCGTAATTTCCCTTCTGATTGCAATATCCATCTCACATCCCTCAGTGAATAAGCATCTGTGCATAGGACTCGACCAGCTTCACACTCACCCCCTGGTCTCCGATGGCGCTGGCCCGCACCACACCCCGCGCCAGCTTGAACATGCGGCGGTAATTCCCCTTCGAGCAGCGGAAGAACGCCTCTGCCAGCTCCGGCTGTGTCAGGCTGTCTTCGTCGCCGTCCGCCAGCAGACTGCCCAGAATGCGGTTAAAGTCTTCCTGCTCGGATTTATCCTTGTGGGTCTCAAGATTCAGACACATCCCCACGCGGCTGTAGAGCTGGGCGAACTCCCCGCGAGAGCCACGCAGGTTAATCAGCAGACGCGGCATCCCGGCCAGCACGATAGCCACCCCGGAGCGGTCGTGAATGCGGCGTAAAACCTCCAGTGCCCGGTAGGGCAGCAGCTCTGCTTCATCCACCAGAATCACCCAGCCGGTGCCGGTCAGCGCCTGGATACACTCCTCGCTCAGCTCATGGATATTGCCGGTGCGTTTTGCCCCCAGGCGGGTACACAGCTCCTGCAGCAGCACCCGCGCCGTGCAACCGGGGTCAGCCTCAATCAGGATTGCGCCTTTACTTTTGTACGAATATTCCCGTAAAACCATGCTCTTACCCATCCCGGCCGGGCCGTATATCACGCCGATATCGCCATCCATATGGGTGCTGGTGATGAGCGACAGTGCCATGCTGGCCAGTTGGGTGGGGACAAAGGTCGCTCTCACTTCCCGGCGATTGGCGCGACACTCTTCCCGGTTGATAAAATCAGTCAGCGCCGCTTCCACGTTGGCGATATTGCCTTTATAGGTTCCCTTCAGATATTGAGAGACCGCTGTGGCACTGAGCCCTGTTTTCGTCGCTACCGTTTTTTGGGTGTAGTTGGGCCGCTCCAGAATCTGGAGTAATTTCTCTTTTACATTCATTTCAATCCCTTACCGGTGATTACCGGCTTTCTTTAAATCATGTTCATAATCGGATTCAAATAAATACACCTGGTCGGGTTCTTTATTTGAATTGGGTGCGGAAAACAGACTGATATCAATTTCGGGTTTCTGCTCAATGGCCGGGCGCAATTCTTCATCCACTCGCGCCAGCTTCTGTTCAAGGCGTTTGCGTCGCTGCTTCGTCCGCTTCTCTTTCAACTGCGCTTCACGTGCTTCAGGGAATGCAGAAACCTTATTACCGTTCCAGATGGCGTCACATATCCAGGAACCGTCCATATGACGAATAATTACCGATTGAGGGTCATGGATGTCATAACAGACCCGAACCTTTTCACCTTCAACTCTGGCAAGTTCAGTACTGAAGTAGACGTTTTTATTCAGATGGATTTCGCCCCGTACCGCAGTACAGATTTTTTCTGGCCGGAACATCTCGTGCAACTCCGCCGTGGTGAGCATCTCTATCTCAGTATTCTCTTCCTTAATCACATGATTACGGTAGGCCAGCGGCGACCAGTGTTTGCCGTCTTCACGCACCGGCAGGCTGCTGTGTGGCCGGTTATTATGTCGTTCCACCTGGTGCTCAATCTCTGCAATGAGCTGTTCCCAGGTTGGCACCTTATGCATCACCGCCAGCTGCCGTTCATTCAGGTTCTTGCCATTCTCGATAGCATTCACTGCCGACTCTACCGCCTTGACATACTTGCGTTGTGTTTCGCGGTCACCGGATTTACCTACCCAAGAGCCAAAAGCCATGGCTGCCCGCTTCGGTATTTCCTGGTTCAGACGCTCAATAATCCCACGTGCCTGCGGGTTCCCCGGTATACCGGTCGGATGCTCAATCTCCAGACGGGAAAATATCCCCGTCACATCCGCATCAAAAACCTTGTTTTTCTCACCGCCACCGTTATCAGAGTAATACATCAGCGGCACACCAAACCTTGATACGGCATGACGAATGGCATCACCGACCGCCATCTGGCTCTCTGACACCGCCAGGCTCCAGCCCACCACCACGCGGGTACGACCATCGATTACCAGCGTAATCTCAGGGCGGAAGGGTTTACCGGTCGTCGGACTGATAACCTCCATCTTCATGCCGTGGCCATCACCAATCCAGACGCTATTGGCCGATAATTTCTCCCAGTCACGGCGCACATGCGGCAGCAGCGACTTATAATCTGACCCGGTACGCCGCCCACGTTCTCGTTCAGCTTTGGGGATTTTGCTGAGGGCATAACGCACGGTATCAACACGGGGCAGCATCGACAGCATCACATCATTCCCGGCATTCACCAGGCACCACTCGGCTTCAAATCGCTCATATGCCATCGCGACGGAAGGGCGGGCTGGATCGCGATAAAAACGCATGAAATCGGACAGCCATGGATAAGCCTCTGCGGGCTTGGCCTTAATTTTGGCTGGCGCCATAATGGCCATCCGCTCACCTGCGGTCCGGGTGGTCATGGCATCGGAGACCCACTGCTGCAGCGAACGCACGCTGACGCCGGTACGCGTCACACCCTTGCGTGCATTAGCAATATCAGCAGCCTGCTGAACACGCTCCGGCAGCGTCCCTTCGCGAGAGCGGACAGAAATCAGCGTCACTGCATCTTTGCGACTCATACTCAACTCCCCCATCAGACGGCGAACTTCGGCCACCAGGGTCATACGGGCATCACCCGTTTTACGCTGTTTATCGGTCAGAGACCCAAGCTGACGCTCCAGCAGCGCGGGGCACTTGCGCATCACTTCCAGCTCAACACTAACGCGAAGCGCCTCAGCACGACCTCTGGCTGCAGGCACTACAGGCTCCAGCGGTAACTGCCCCTGCACCTCGGGTTTCTGCAGCACCGCCTCAGCACGACGGGCCAGAACAACTTCGCGCACCGCCGCTGGCAGACAATCGATGTGATATTCAAACGCCTTGGAGCCTTCACGCTTACGGACTAACGCCGGTGAATCACCAGAGGCACGTTCCAGCGCCTCACGAATGCCTTTAGTTGTCGCGGGGAGACCGGGCAACCCAACTAAATCTTTGACGACAACAAACATAATCAGGACGCCTTCTGTATGTAGCTTTCAGACTGATACCGGCTTGGCCAGATATCTTCCGGTGCAACACCCAGTGCATCAGCGACGATCTGCTGATAAGGGCGGCAAGGTGAACGCAGAACGGACTTAAGAGAGCCAGAGGCATAACCGTTGCGGCGGCCTAACTCACTTAACGACAAGCCGCGCTTGTGGAGCTTCGATTTGATGTCTTCCGGGTGCCAATCTGCACGCAGATCTTCTTTTCGGTTCATTGCTCATATATCCTAAAAGATTACCCAACGGGATAACCGGTTGGTTATTCCTGTGGATAAATAATGAATCACGAAAAGAACGAAATCAAGGTGTTTTTGGTGATTTTATTGTTTTTTAAATAAATCGATGTATTTCATATTGTTAGGTGCAAAAGAACCTTCTATGAGAAAAGAACGCCGACGTACTTTTGATGCAGAGACAAAAGAACCTGTCATAGCAAGAATTGCACAGCTAGCCAGGAAGCATCCTTCGCGCAGCGCGGCTGCAAGAGCATGGGGAATTAACGTCAATACACTGAACAGTTACTACAAGAGTGAAGCTAATCCCCCAATGCCGCGGGAGAACATACTTCTGCGCATTGCAGAAAGCGAAGGTGTAGACCTTAAGTGGTTAATTGATGGTGAAGGAAAATCACCAGAAACACCAAAGCCATCAAAAAATAATAATGAAGGTGATAAGTTGTCAGAGGTTCTGTCTTTTTTGACAGATGAGGAGCGTTTGCAATTGGCTACAATGTTGGCCCGCAAAGGTGTAGAGACCGTTCTCTACCTCCTTGACGAAGACAACATCGACCTCTTACGGATGGATCCGATTGTGAAGGAAAAAATCCTCGGCAGGCAGCCAGATCCCGTCCAAGAGGCTGCTCTGAACGTTCAGGAAAAAAGAGAGCGTGACACCGATGGCGAATTACAAACGACCGAAAACGATCTAGCCAATATTGCGAAAAAAAAGCAGGCTAGATGAAATAAATTCTGGCAGGTATCCTGTCAGGGTTTCCTTGGTCATTGACCAATAAATAATCGACGGGAAGTTTTGCACTCTCGCTATTTAAATTCAATTTAAATGGTATTAATTTGAGATTAGTCGAGTGCAGAATTTGATACATAAAAGTCAAAATAAAATCATTTTCGTCCGCGCAGTGCAAAACCCCTAAATTCCTTTCCAGACCGCGCCAGTCAAAGCTTTCCTCTTATTTAAAGCCGACTCCGATCAGTGCAGAAATGATTCCCCCCCCACACGCATCGCCTTTTAAGATTTAAACCCTGCACCGGGGATAAGCTCTCGGTGCTCTGGGAAGAATAATTCACCACTTGAAAGATTATCCATCAATTGAAAATCAATCATGTATTTCTTGAATTTCTCGCCACGTTTATTTAGCGCATTGTAATACAGGATGAAAAGCTCTTGGTTTGACAACTGAGCTCTCACCAGCTTGGCATAGAAATATTTATCCCCCACATCGGATTCATGAATAAATTTATATATATTATAAAGAAACCTAAAGTAATGCGCCAACATATGCTTATGTCGTTCATAAAAAATATCAAAAAACTCACTTATTTCTTCTTCTGGAGAGTCAAGGGAAAGTCCTCTATTATCGAATAAACGACGCAACTGCTTATCCAAGTCATCAAATACAACCCTACCCTCTTTCACTTGAATGTTATTAATTGCACCAACCCTAAGCGAAAACCCGTTAACGATCTCATTGTGCAATCTAATCATTTGAAAAAATGAATTCTCGAACCCTTGCTTTGCCATTTCCTTTCTATTTTCACTTAGCTCTTCCTTTTGAAGCCTGGATTCCTCTCTTTGGTAATGCAATGTCCAAACAACACCCAAAAAAGCAAGTGCAGAGAAAAGAGATGTTAGAACACCAAAACTATCGCCAAAAGTACCTGCATCCGCTAAGGTAAGCACATCTTTGGGATAGAGATTTAATATTAGAACAACCCCATAAACAACAACCAGCAAAACGCTAAAACCACCCACGAAATATGGAAATTTCATTTAAACCTCTAGATAAAAACACATTCAGAAAAACATCTATCAAACCAGTCTAAGAATATTGCTTTTATCATGTTACGGTTTTTTTATGAAGCTATCAAAAATGGTAATTCCAATTAATTGTATGTCGTTAAAAGACAATCCGAGAAGCTGGCGTGTCGGATACTGGATTTCACGCGCCGCCGGGTTAGGCTTGTCCTTTAACCCCTCCTGATGCACGCGCGCTATGCGCTGCACTTTACCGACAAATTCCACGACCGCGGCTTCGTCGCTGCCGGTGGCTTTCATGTAGCGATTGGTGCGCAGCTTCGCAAACATTTCCCGCTTAATGCGGCCTTTCTTGCTCTTCACCGGCTGGCGCTTTCGTGCGGCGTAGGGCTTGCCGTCGGGGTCTTTCTGCGCCTTTATCCGCTGCTGTTGCCGGGTGCGCAGCTTTTTGGCTATTTCCCCGGCCATTTTGCGGCGGCCAGCCGGTGACAGGTTCGCAATCAGCGCGGCGAGCTTGTCGTCAAACGGCTTGAGCCCGTCCATTACCAGAGCGCCTCTTGCGGTTCCGGCGCATAGCTGACGTGCAAATCACCGTTGCTTTCCTCCCGGACTATGGTGCGCTCGGTCAGGCGTAAACTGATGCTGATATCGACGCTACTGTCGTTATTGATATCGGCATACCACGTAAACCCTTTTTTCTGCCCCTCGTCAGTGGTCATGATATCCGGCTGATTCACGAGCACCCATTTCAGGATCGGCACTAAGATGTAATCAATATCGCCGGTGTAATCGGTCAGGATCACGTTGAGCGTGTACCGCTTCACGAACGAGAGCGAAGTGGCAAGGGTGGAATCAATTGCCCCCTCATCGGCAAAAATGCGCATCATGCTCGGGTTGGTTGCCACGCCCGGCACCGCCTCAGTGAGGACTTTTTTCAGACTGGATTGTTTGTGCATCGAGATTATCCTGGCATTTTTTCACCGTTTCGACCTGGGCGGCGCAGCTCACCCAGGCGCTTTCGAGCTGGCGATTATCCGCAAGCAAATCGCCGTTAATGCGCGGCTGGCTGGCCGGGAGTTTGCACAGCGCTACTTTCGGACAGCCACTGTAAATAATCGGCGGTGGTGTCAAAGGCGGGGCGCTCCTGCAGCCGGATAACATCATCAGGTAAAGCAGTGTCATACCATTCGCGAAGTGCTTTATTTTCATTGAGTAGCCTCGTAATCGTGTTGCTTCGACGCCCGGCCAGCGCCTCAGCCGTTGCCAGTTTGTTTCTCAAATCCACCTGCGCACGCTCTTTGCTGTCGGCGATTCTGGCCGCAACATCGAGCTGGTTTTTCAGCATGATGTTTTGTGTTTTTTGCTCCCCGGCGACGCGGTTAGCCTTTTCAAATGAGCGGGTGAGCGTGGTGTTTTCGTGGCGCATCCACAGCAGCCCGAGCACGGCCAGGGCAAGGAGTACAATCAGCGTTTTCATGACACCACCCCGCCAGCTTTGCGATATGCGGCAATCAGCGATTCGAGGTTGTGCTCTCGCTGGCCGTAACCAGCCCCCGGCAACGACGCCCAGATATTACGGCAGCGGGAAATCGCGCGCTCAATGCGCCCCTGCTGTATATCCTCCAGCGCAACACGCTCCCGGATAAGCTGAATGGCGAGCTTATCCTGCGACAGTGGGCTAAAGTCGGGTAACCCGAGTTGCTTCTGATAGTGCGGCCAGAATAAATAAAGCTGCTGATAGCGCCCGGATGCCGTGGACTTCTCCCCACGTCGGTTAAACACTTTGGCAGGCCTGCCGCTGGCGAACGGGTGATCGCTATAGTCGGTAAAAATCTCGGGCTTGCCATCCATCCCGGTGACAATCACGTCATAGCCGCGATTTTTTGTCAGTGGGTGGGTGGCGGTTCCCTCTGAGTACGCCAGCATATCGAGGAAAGCGGCAACGTTTGGGTGAGTGTTAATTACCGGCATCCTGATCTCCTTTCTGAGATTTGAAACGGCGCTGGATAGCGATTTCGACCACCTGATAACCGGCAATCCCGAGCATGGAGCCCACGCCACAGACCGCAGGGAGTGACATATCCGGGAACTGCACCAGAACCACCCCGGCCACCATCGAGACAAATCCACCCAGCAACATGCGCCCGATAAACAGGCGCGGCGTGATGGGTTCACCCCCGGCCATCACCTTGCCAACCACAATCATCATTCCCATCAAGAACAGCGTCAGTACGCTTTTTTCACCCTCAGTCATAATTAATCCCACAGGTTGATAGTTTCAGTTACCGGCGCGGTCTCCACGTCCGGCAGTTCAATTTCAGTGCCGTGCGGCAGCACCGCCCCGAGCTCAGCGAGTCCCGGATTTGCGACGAGTACCGCCTCGAATACCCCCTCAGTGCGCCCGTAGTAGCGGGCGCAAAGTGCGTCTAGGGTGTCGCCCTGTTGCGCGTAAACCTTCATCAGATTTGCCCGATGATGCAGCGCGATTTGTCCTGGATACGGGCTATCGCCCAGCGCATATCCCGCCACATTTCATCAATCACGCTCTCGATGCTGTCGGCTTTCTTGTCACCTTTGGCGCTCGCATCCACGCCGCGATAACCCTCATAAAGCTTCGCGGTTGTCATGGCGCTGACGGCCTGCAGGTAGTAAAAACAGCGCACGCTCTCACCGTCGATGTTGTCGGCTGGAACGTCGGCCAGGGTTTCACGCCCGAGCAAGATTTGCTCCTCGCGGTACTCTCTTAGCTCGGCGTTGGTTTCTGCCATACCGTCGATAATCGCGGCGCGTAAACGCACGGGGCTCACGGTGCTTTCAATGCGCAGCAGCTCGCGAATACGCGCGGGCTCAATGGCCGGGAAAAACGCCGTGTTGGTGATAACGGCCTCCGGCACCGGTCGGGCGGGGATAACCACACCAGGCTCGACCGGTGCCGTTTCCGGCTTAGTGATAATCACTGTCATGACAACCTCTGTAATGGGTGGGCGGTGGACGCCGGTCGCCGTGTCGGTGGATCACCGTCTTTGACCAGCGTGCCGCCCGGCGCGGGGCGCTTTCGGTTAGGCGGTGACTTTCTTCGGACGGCCTCGCCCTCGTTTCACCGCTGAATCTTGTTTTTTCGCCGGGGTCTTGCTGGCCGGAGCCTTAGCCGCCGGTGTTTTTGTGGCTGCCGGTTTTGGGTTGAGCTCGCGTGTCAGGCGCTCAATGTCCTTGCGTACTCCGGCGTTGCGGTCGAGCTGCACCGCACGACTCAGGTGCTCCAGCGCGGAGGCGGGGTTTCCGGCATCACGCATCGCCAGACCGATCACTTTATGCAGACGGGCTTTCACCTGGTCGGGCATATCGGCATCACGAACCAGTTCCAGCACATCCAGCAGCAGCGGCACGTCAACCGGCTGTCCGCCATCGCTGGCGCGTTGTGCTGACAGGGCAAACTCTTCGGCCAGCATGTAAGGCGCGGTGCGCGCATGGCCGTCAGGGGTGGCGAGGTTGTAGCGCAGCGCATAACGGGCGATTTCCAGCGCGCCAGCCAGTTGCCCGGCATCGAGTCGCCAGAGCATGACGGTCATTAAAATGTCGTCCTGCTTGCCGGTGCCGTTCTCCAGCACGCCCGTTACCCAGGGCAGATAAAACGGCAGCAGCTCGGCTTTTTTCGTCGCTTTCGCTTCGTTGGAATGGATGTTTTTTAATGTCCGACGGTCTGCGGCCAGCTTGACGAGCATTTGCTCGTAAGGGGTGGCGTGGCGCAGCGGGGCGTTTTCCCGCTGCGCTGCCTGGCTGGCCGAGACCCGCATCGCGTGACGTCGTGCGGGGCTCAGCATGGCTTAGGCGTCCTTCTGGTCGTTTTCGGTGTCAGCAACCGGCGCAGACTGCGGCGCGTTCAGGTGCTGCATGGCTTTCACCAGCTCAGCCGCGAATACGCTCGCGCTGGTCGCTTCGGCAGTGCCTGGCTCTTCCGGGTCGAGAATCTCGATATTTTCAATCAGGCAACCGGCGGCGTAGTCCTCGATAACAAAATCGACTTTCACCTGCTCGTAGTTTTCCACCTGATCGAGTTTCGGGTTTTCGACGATGTGGCGGCGGTGGCCGTCCTCGTAGAGGTAGATGGAAATGTTATCCAGCGTGGTGATAAACACCGCGTTAGCCGGGAAGAACGGCGCGCGCACCGCCTGGAGCTGGCCGATAGTTTTCTGGCTGATAATCAGCTCCCCGGCCAGGGCTTCACTGTTCGGCTGGAACGTGTTGATCATCGGGAAATACTTGTCGGTCAGAATGCGGCGGCCGCAAATGACAACCATCTCCGGGTTTTCACGGTGGATTTCATCAATCAGGGATTCGTGAGCATCCATCACCAGGGCGTCCAGGTTGGCGTAATGGCCGCCTTTCCCCACTTTGATGGTGTCGGAAATAACCTTGCCGTCATCGTCGACAACCTTGCTCATCACGCGTTCCGGCGCGTCGTTGCGGTACTTCTGCAGCCAGCCGATCGCCACATCCTGCAGTAGCGGGTTTTGCTTACGGTCAGAGGTTGGCGCGCGGCTTACGCCGTTAAAACCGATGGTGATGTAGTCCAGCGCCTGGCGCTTGATGATGGCGTTGCGAATGCGGATCTGGAAATCCTGATAGCGCGCCCACAGGTCGAGTTTGGTGTATTTCAGGTGGTAATCGAAGTTAACCGGCTTGCAGAAATAGCGGTAAGCATCGAGCTTTGAAAAATCCGCGGTCTTGCGCTCGACGCCGTTGTCGGTGTCTGCGGTGCTGGCAATTGAGCCGTTAACATCAATGCCGACTTTCTCCTCGGTCAGCTCACGCACCACGGGCATGTTAATCAGCGCCAGAAACGAGGAGGACTGTTGCACCTTTTCGAAAAGGGTCTGCGTCACAGACGGCTCGACAGTAAATTTATTGCTGAGGTCGCTCACGGCCACACCGTTTAATTCGGCAATACGGCTCAGGAACTTGTTGAACTGGAAACGGGTCTCTTTACGCATGGTTTTTTATTCCTGTTTTAAATGGGTTCGGCTCTGAATCGGTGCTGATTCAAAGGCGTTAATCAGCAGTCGGTCAGCACTTCAACCGCATTTTCACCGCCGCCGCCGGTGCTTAATTTGCGGCGCTGCTGGGTCTTGCTCTCAGTGTTGTCCAGGGTGCTCGCCAGGGTGCTGAATTGCTGGCTGGTTTCGGTGGCCTGGTCGGTCACGGTCTTTTTAAGCCCGGTGATTTCAGCCTCCAGCTTGCTGAAACGCGCGGCGGTATCGTCGCCGGTCTGCTGCACCTGCTCGGCAATGACGGTCACCGCCTCATGCACGTCGTTAAAACGCGCGTCGTCGCTGGCTTGTTTGCGGCTGAAAATACCCTTTACCGAGTCGGTGATTTTGTTGAGCAGTTTTTCCGGCACATCTTCGAACTCCATTTCAGCCAGAGTGGCGACAGAGAAAAGATTGTCCGGGCTCACTTTGAAGCGCTTGAGCGGGTTGTGTTTAGCCTTGCTGCAGAACTGGAGGTATTCAGTGCCGAGGCTTGCCGGGTCATCGGTCACGGCCAGGCCGACCAGGTAGCATTTGCCTGTGTTTGCAAAGTTCGGCTGGATTTCGATGGAGGTGTAAACCTTCTGACCTTTGCCAACCATCTCGACCAGGGTGTCGAGCGGGGCGATTTTGCCGTACAACGCCAGCTTGCCGTTAAGCGCGGAATCGTCGTCGATGGTTTCGGCTTTCAGCTCCACCACGTCGCCGTAGCGTTTGAAATCGCTGTCCGGGAGATAACCGCGAATGTGTTCGAGGTTGATACGGCAGCCATAAACGCGCGGGTCGAAACTGTCGGCCATCTGCTGAATATCAACGGCACTAAGGTCGCGCCCGTCGCAGGTATCGCCCTCTACAGCGATACGGAAAAACTTAGAGACTTTCTTAGCCATGTTCAGGAGTCCTGATTGTGGGTGATGGGTTCGGGCTTAGTTTCCCGACTCCGACCCACGCCAGCCACCCGTTACAGAAGTGCAACGCCTGACACAACAGGGACTTAGCGAATAAGCCCACCCGTTTCTTTAGCCTTGCCCTGGTATCAACCACGGCGAGGCATTCATGAACATCACGACCGACACATCCATCCTCAGCGACCCGCGACGGCAGGCCGCGCTTTTGTACTGGCAGGGGTTTTCCGTGCCGCAAATCGCGGAAATGTTGCAGACCAAACGCCCCACGGTGCAGAGCTGGAAACAGCGCGACCAGTGGGAAGAAACGGCACCGCTTAACCGGGTTGAGAGCACGCTCGAGGCGCGGCTGATTCAGCTTTACGCAAAGCCCGACCTCACCGCGCACGACTTCAAAGTCGCCGATTTTCTGGGGCGGCAAATGGAGCGCTTCGCCCGCATAAACCGCTACGGCGTGAGCGGGAATGAGGCCGACTTAAATCCGAAGGTAGCGAACCGAAATAAAGGGGATCGCAAACAGCCGAAAAAGAATTATTTCAGAGAGGAAGCGATAGAGAAGCTGGAGGCGCTTTTTTTCGACCAGTCTTTCGAGTATCAACTCGAATGGTACAGAGCAGGTCTGGCTCACCGCATTCGCGACATTCTCAAATCCCGCCAGATTGGCGCGACGTTCTATTTTGCGCGTGAGGCGTTACTGCGCGCGCTCAAAACCGGGAACAATCAAATTTTCCTGTCGGCCAGTAAAACTCAGGCGTATGTGTTCCGCGAATACATCATCCAGTTTGCGCGCCAGGTCGACGTCGACCTGACCGGCGACCCGGTGGTCATCGGTAACAACGGCGCGAAACTGATTTTCCTCGGCACCAATTCCAACACCGCGCAAAGCCACAACGGTGATTTGTATGTTGACGAGATTTTCTGGATCCCGAACTTCCAGCGCCTGCGTAAAGTCGCCTCGGGCATGGCCTCACAAAAACACCTCCGCACGACCTACTTTTCGACACCTTCCTCTCTCGGCCATGGTGCTTATCCGTTCTGGTCGGGCGAACTGTTTAACAAGGGACGCGCCAGCGCCAGCGAGCGGGTCGAGATTGATATCAGCCACACCGCGTTAGCGCGGGGCGTGGCCTGCGCCGACGGTCAGTGGCGGCAGATTGTCACCATTGAGGACGCGCTCGCCGGGGGCTGCACCCTGTTTGACCTGAACACGCTGAAACAGGAAAACAGCGCCGATGATTTCCGCAACCTGTTTATGTGCGAGTTTGTCGACGATAAAGCCTCGGTGTTTCCGTTCGAGGAGCTGCAGCGCTGCATGGTCGACAGCATGGAAGAGTGGGAGGACGTCGAGCCTTACGCCGACCGGCCATTCGGTCACCGTGTGGTGTGGATCGGCTACGACCCGTCACTGCGTGGGGATAGCGCCGGTTGCGTGGTTATCGCGCCGCCGGTTGTCGCCGGGGGCAAGTTCCGTATCCTGGAGCGCCACCAGTGGAAAGGCATGGACTTTGCCACACAGGCCGAGTCAATCCGGGCGCTCACGCAAAAATATAACGTGGAGTACATCGGTATTGATGCTACCGGCCTCGGCCAGGGTGTTTACCAGCTCGTGCGCTCGTTCTACCCGGCAGCGCGAGAGATTCGCTACACACCGGAAATGAAAACCGCGATGGTGCTCAAGGCAAAAGACACTATTCGCCGCGGCTGTCTGGAATACGACGTCGGCGCGACGGATATCACGCAGTCGTTTATGTCTATCCGCAAAACCATGACCAGCAGCGGGCGCAGCTCAACGTATGAAGCGAGCCGCACCGAAGAGGCGAGCCACGCCGATTTAGCCTGGGCAACCATGCACGTATTAATCAATGAACCACTGACCGCCGCCAGCGGCCAGGCGTCCTCCTCCATTCTGGAATTTTACTGATGAAAAAAAAATACAAAGGCCAGCGCGCGGCAAAAGCGCAGCAGCACACCGCCGCCCCATCACAAAACATGGAGGCGTTTACTTTCGGGGAGCCGACGCCGGTGCTCGATCGCCGGGAAATTTTCGACTATCTGGAATGCGCCCATAACGGCAAATGGTACGAGCCGCCGGTGAGCTTCTCCGGCCTTGCGAAAACGATGCGCGCCGCCGTGCACCACAGCTCACCGATTTACGTTAAGCGTAATATTCTGGTGTCGACGTACATCCCGCACCCGAAGCTCTCCAGTCAGGACTTTAGCCGCCTGACGCTGGATTTTCTGGTGTTCGGCAACGGCTTTCTGGAAAAACGGCAGAGTGTCAGCAACAAGGCGCTGCGCTTTGAAACCTCCCCGGCCAAATACACCCGGCGTGGCGTGGATCATGATACTTACTGGTTTTTGCAGGATTTCAACAAGCCGCATCAGTACGCGGCGGGCTCGGTGTTTCACCTGATGGAGCCTGATATTAATCAGGAGCTTTACGGGATGCCGGAATATCTCAGCGCATTAAACTCAGCCTGGCTGAATGAGTCGGCGACGCTGTTCCGTCGCAAGTATTACCAGAACGGCGCGCACGCCGGTTACATCATGTATGTGACCGACGCCGCACAGAGCAGCACCGACGTTGAAGCGCTGCGCCGTTCCATGCGCGATTCGAAAGGGCTCGGCAATTTTAAAAACCTGTTTTTCTACGCCCCGAACGGAAAACCGGACGGCATTAAAATCGTGCCGCTCAGTGAGGTGGCAACCAAAGACGATTTTTTCAATATCAAAAAGGCCAGCGCCGCCGACCTGCTCGACGCGCACCGGATCCCGTTCCAGCTCATGGGCGGCAAGCCCGAGAACATCGGCTCGATGGGCGATATTGAGAAAGTGGCAAAGGTCTTTGTGCGTAACGAGCTGTCTCCACTGCAGGCGCGTTTCATGGAGCTTAACGAGTGGGCGGGGGAAGAAATTATCAGATTCAAAAAATACTCGCTTGATGAAGATTGAACCATCCACCGCAGCCGCCCCAGGGCGGTTTTTTTACACCCCATCACCAGACCGCCTCAGACGCACGACACGCCACCGAAACCCGGCACCACCTCGCAACACGACCCCTAACACCCGGACGCCATAGCGCCGCGCTCAGGCCGAAAAATAATAATTAAATACCCGCCTCAGCGCGCAATGCTTCCCCCGCCACGCCTGCCCGCTTTATGGGTCGCTTTTAATGCAGTTGCATGAACAGGCCGGAGGCGCGCCAGCGCTGATCTCACTCGGCCAAAACTATAACCAGAGAAAAATGCACAATCATGCAAGTAACACATGCATGTTTCAGTTTATATTGATATATCAAAAAGCAATTATTCACATCGTATTAGGGCTGAAACATCATCGTAAACTCTATTCCCGAACACTTCTCCAAAAGGGGAAACATAATGTGAACCATCGAATAGTTCCACTCCTTTAGCATCACACTTACTTTTAATCGATTGACAAACCGAAAAAATGCCACCCACAACATATGGAATCATTATATTTGAATACTTCGCCCCCCGTGAACCCTCTCTAATATAAATGTAATCAATATTAAAGGCACATATGATCTTGTCCTCATTATAAGCAGTCGACTCACAAACAAAATAAGAGCAATATCCTATTTTATTCTTACCACCATCAATCATTAAAACCAAACCCACATCATCATCACGTACAGCATCATTATATCTTTCCCTTGGATTATACTCGCAATCTTTGAAATCATCTAAAAAAGGAATTACATCAAAAACAACCGCACCCTCAGTATTTATACATATCTTTAAACCATTCACACTATGACTCCAACTCAGTTTTAAAAAGTCCATTATCCCAAAAAGCACTCTGCACATCACCAGAAGTAACACACAGAAGATAACCCACCCACCTAAAACCAACAAATAAAATAAATTACAATCAACTAACCGCCGCTCATACCCCCCAGAAATTGTAGTTTTTAGTGTAAAAGAACCTTTATCTCTTGCAAAAAAAAACATGCAGCTGTAGAAAAAAGGTTCAATTGCACATTAAAATTAAATTCATAATCAAGTAAGCATTCTCATACATATTAACTAAACCCATATCAAAGGAAAAAAAATGACAGTTCGCCTTACTAAGATAAAAATAACAAACTTTAGATCTTGCAAAAGCACTGAAGTATCCCTACGCCCTTATACAGCATTAGTTGGTTACAATAATGCTGGGAAGTCCAACATTATATTAGCAATCAAATGGCTTTTAGACGGCTCTACAATATCCACTTCTGATATGTATAATTCTAATCAATCAGTTATTGTTGAAGGCACAATTTCTGGAATCACAGATGAAACGCTAACATTGCTTACAGAAGAAAACCAAAAAAAAATAAAACCATTCATAATAAATGGAAGTCTTTGTTTCTCGCGAAAACAAGAAATAGAAGACGGTAAAATCAAGAAAAGCATAGAGGTATTTGATGGCGAGAAATGGAAGAAAAACCCAGGTGGCATTGATGGCTCGATATCCAACATATTCCCAGAGCCAATACATATACCTGCAATGTCTGATGCTGTAGAAGATACAACAAAAAACAAATCGGGAACTACTATCAGTAAAATATTAGCAGCTATAGTCTCTGGGATAAAAGAAGAATATGATGAAAGATTCTCAAAAAAGATATCTGAAATTGGAAAGTATCTTTCTCATGACGGAGAGACGAGACTGGACAGTTTGAATAACATTGATAGCGGTGTTAATGAAAAAATTGGACAGTTTTTCCCTGATGTTAATATAAAGATTCACTTCCCAACTCCAACCTTAGATGAAATATTTAAATCAGGGACATTAAAAGTATTTGAGTCTCGTGAAGATGAAAATGTTATGAGGGATATCAGTCGATTTGGTCACGGCACTCAAAGATCTATTCAAATGGCATTAATTCAATACTTAGCCGAAATCAAAAAAAACAATAAAGATAATAATAAATCCAACACGTTAATTTTTATTGATGAACCGGAATTGTATCTTCATCCTTCTGCGATCAACTCAGTAAGAGAGTCTTTAGTTATATTAAGCGATCTCGGATATCAAGTGATAATATCGACACACTCAGCAAGTATGCTTTCATCTCAACATGCGTCAAATGCAGTTCAGGTTTTTAAGAACAACCATGGTACGATAGCCAGACAGACCATTTCAGAAAAAATCGAAGAGCTATATAAAGCCTCTTCACCACAATTGCATTTGGCTTTTTCGCTTTCTAACTCCTCATACTTCTTATTCTCGGAAGAGGTAATCTTAGTAGAAGGGAAAACTGAAACCAGTGTATTAAATGCATTATATAAAAAAGTTAAAAACACAGAAATAAACCCAAGTAAAAAATGTATAGTTTCTGTTGATGGCAAAGGCAGCCTCTTAGGAATGGCTGAAGTGATTAATGCGATTGGCATTAAAACGAGAATATTATCCGATTGCGATTTTTTATCTAAATTATTAACATCACGATACAAAGATAATCTAAAGGGTGAATGCGAACAACTACTTAAGTCAATTGCAGAAAATGATCTAGGTCTCAAAAACCCCGTTAGAAAAGTTGAGTCATTTAAAAGCAGCTCCAGTCAGGACTTTATAAAAATATGCCAACACCAATCAACAAAAACAATCATCCATGACATGCATAATATTCTTAAAAATATTGGGATATACATATGGAAATCTGGCGATATAGAGCAAGTATACGGCTTCGGAAAAAGCCAAGAAGAATGGGATAGACTTTTAGAATGTTTAAGTGATGATACAAAACCTTTATCTGATGTAGTTAAAAACCACCATGAAATAGAAGATTTTGTCAACTGGATTTAAAGCATCTCGATATAAAACCCCAGCCATATTGTAATATAATAATGGCTGGGGGTATAAATCATGCTGATATTGAAAACCAATATTATACACTTTTCATGTTGTACAACCGATCTACCTTAATACCTTTCAAAGTCATATATCCTCTATCGCAGTAAAGTGCTCACTATCAACTATTATCATTTTACCTATACCAGTTAGTACATTAGTTGTTTGTTCAGAACTATTGAGGAACAATTGTTTTTCATTTGTCAAAACACCTACCCCACAGTTATTGACAGGACTCCGAGTCGCGGCAGAGCCGCTCTTTAAAGTCAAAAGGCAAGGTTCAACGTCAACTGCCTTAGAGACGATGCGCCATTGCGTTGTGCGGGTAACGCGAACATGGCTGGGACCAAGGTGTGGCGCGAAAATGCCAACAACTTTTTGCACTTCCTCGTCATAGGCATTAAGTTCGTCAGCAATTTTACGTGCAACCCTGACGGTTTGCTCGTCACGCGAGACATTAGCCCCACCCTGCGCTGCAATATATAAATCGAAATCACCACCATCAGCTGCCGCACGAGCATCCTCTACCCGGTCATCAAACTCGCTGGCAATACTTACGCCTCGCGGCAATTTACGCAGTTCGCGATAAGCCCCCATCGTCGGGAGGCCAATGGGTTTAAATTGAGGAATACGCCAGGTCGATGCCCAGGCATTTACCGCTGCGGCAGTATCTTTTAGCGGCTTGCCAGTGTCTCTATCTATCTCACCATCAAGGGCATACCCATCTATATTCTTCGCAATATATTTTGCGATGTAGCCAGCTGCCCCGCCTTGATTCAGGTGTTTGCATTCAAAGCGGTTTCGAGCCGCACCACGCTCGTTTCCATCCTCCTTCAGAGAATAACGTCGCATGATCTCGACAACCTGACGGCGCTGTTCGCTTCGGCAAAAAAGCATCATGTGCCAGTGTGGCGTACCATCATGATGAGGTTCAACAACACGCATTCCGTATACGTTAAGGCCGTTATCTTTAAATGCCGTGCGCATCTTGCTCCAAATGCCGCATAGATAACGCTGACCATCTTTAGGGCTGTAAGCCTCGTCATTCCACTTGTGATTAAGCTGTACGGATTTATCAGCACCAACGGTACGTGTAGGGTGATATTTTGATGGCGTGGTAATGGTAATAAACATTCCTACATCGCTTTTGCTTGCTGCGTAGCGTTCAATCCCTGCAATGGTGTTCATCAGTTCCATACGCCGTATCTCTGGATTAGAAATACTTTTAAGTACCTTCTCAATAAGGTCTATTCGCTCGCCAGTCTCGACGTTCTCCAGCTCACAGCCTTTCAGATATTCCATGTTGGACAGACGACGAGCATGGACATCGCGAATAGCCTGTTTGCTGGCGTAAGGAGAACGTTTCTTACTAACCTCCCCTACAGCAATTAACAGTGCTTCATTCCATCGGGTACGCTGGGCTTTAAGCTGACGAACCCACCATTCATCGTTAACCAGGCGAGCAATTGCTGAAAATGCATCACGGATAGTCAGCTTGCCTTTGCGATATTTGTTCCAGTGCAGAGGGGTAATGTTAAACGCTCGCGCAGCACCAGCGACTTCACCGTATAACCAAGATTGAGCTTCGCTGGTAAACAGCACTTCATTTTTCTCGCCTTCTCGTTCATTGGCGAAACGGCCGCTCAGTTCTTCATAAGCATTAAACAGCTGTGCAGCGATCCGACCGGCAAACTTCCCTAATGCCTTATCATTCATGCCCGGCAAACGGGAATAGGCATCGCTCTCGCAGATGAAACGCAGCGATGCCGAAGTGTTCATACCGTGATTGCTATTAACACTTTCTATTCGCGGCCATAAACGTCGCTTAAATGTCTTGGTAAGAAATCGCAGCGCTTCGACCTGAGTTGTATGCGTTTTCAGCCAGTCATACCGATTGCTAAATTGAGCTCGCAGCATGTACGGCAGCATATTGATATTGGCTAAAACCGCTTGCACCTGACGGTGTTCATCACGTGTAAGAGGTCTGTCATTAGGATCAAACGTTGGAGTATGGCGAGGAGGACTATTCAAATAAACACCAGCCATAAGCGCGCTGGTGTTTTTGACTAAAAGAGGGATGGCTTTACGCCGTTGAGGGTTACTATGCATTTGCAATAAATGCCAGCTCACAAGCCTGGCCAATACGAGCCACTTCTGCCGCAAGCAAATCGAATGACTTTGCAGTTGAGTTCAGGATGTGGTGATGCATCAAACCGGCAACGAGTTGGCTTACCTTTGGGTAATAACCAATGGTGTCCATCCACTCTTTGCCTGCATTTTTGCCACTGATGGCAATCTTCTTTTCTTGCAAAATAAATTGATACTGATCGCTTGTAACGACCCATTTATTATCAATGTCAATACGGATAGACATAATTCTTACTCTATCTTGCTAATGATTGAACTGGTTAATAAGTAAAACCAGCGGAATGGAACTTCAACGACTCATGATGTAAGAGCTCTATAATTTCAATACTGGATAACTCTTCTTTGGTTATATGACGAATAAGTCCATCAAGATGTGCTGAAAAACGAGCACAGCTATCTGCTTTGGCATCGGCTAAAGATTTGCTAATTGCATCATTTAATAATTTCGTCAACTCACCCACTATAAACACCCTCGCAAGAAAAATAGATAATATGAAAATCCACACGAGCGTGTGTTAATCAATACTGGAAATTAATTAGTGCAGATACTGTTCTGGTTTAACTGACGTTAATATCGTGGGGGCATACTCAAATAAATTTAATAACTCTCTGAGCGCACGCAATAAAGCCTTGCGCCATAGGCATTGCTCGTTATCTATATGCCAATATGGCTGATTAAACTCTTCCTCTGTAAGTCCTGCATGTAGAAATAATGTCCGACGCTGGCTTATAGTCAGACGCCCTATGAAGCCAGACTTACTGACTCCCCGAGTTCTATACGTTGCAAAGGCGCTTCGCAATTCATCAATTGCACATACAATACGTTCACGATCACAGTCGCTCATCTCTTCCAGAAGCATAACAGCATGACGTTGCTTTAGCTGCGCATGAAAACATACAGACAAGCGCTCACGCTCGAGCAAGCCATTGTAAAACGAGCAAGTGTCCTGCCAACGAGGCAGCGCTAAGTATTTAGCTACAAGCTCACGTAACCCACCGGGCTGAGTCTTTACCACAGCCAATGTCATAGCCGTCATTTCCTTCTCCTCAACATGTTTAAAACAGTACGTAAAAAACGCTCTCTCCTAGAGCAATGCCCCCTGATGATGATTCCCTTACGCCCCTTGCCATGAGTAATATGAAAGTTCAACGGTCGAGCTGTCTGGTGATTGAGTAAAAGCTGCGCGATGCAGCGAGGCTCTTGCATGTAACCTCCTAAAAATGGCGGGATTTTTGCCACACCCGCTATGTGGTCTTGTGATAGGATCGAATCGCCAAAAACGTACCAATCACAAAAGGAGATGTCGTGTCAGATAAACAGCAAAATGATCTAATCAAAACCCTTGAAAAAGCGCTGAAACTTTCCGAGTCATTACCCTCCCCCATCGATAATTGGGAGGATGCAAATCAAATTAACAATTTATCCATTCGGCTAAGAGAATCTGTTCAATCCAAAATGCCGAATACCCATAAAAGCTTTATCGATATAAATTGAGATTATTGGCCGCCTAGTGCGGCCATACTTGCATATGTACCTTTCAATGATAAGAATAACGATTCAATCTCATCTGAATCGCCACGGATAATCTAGACACTTCTGAGCCGTTGATAATATAGGTTTTCATATTCAGCCGGTGGCATCTGCTCGCTCGAACCATGCCGAC